>NZ_CP052859.1:5000-160000 GCF_012935695.1 Pseudomonas sp. ADAK18 | reverse complement strand
GCACCACGGCCAAGATGGCCACAAATGGCACACGCCCCTTGAGGTCCAGCTCCTTGAAGCTGTTGTACTTGATATTGCTGACCATCAGCATACCGGCCGCCGCAACCATCAACGCGACGAGGAACGACATCTTCGAACCCTGGATCCCGTAGTCACTGAATGCCCAGACAATACCGGCCACTACACCTGCCGCTGCCGGACTGGCCAAGCCAATGAAGTAGCGCTTGTCGGCAGTGCCCACCTGAGTATTGAAACGCGCCAGACGCAGTGCAGCACCCGCCACATAGATGAAGGCTACCATCCAGCCGACCTTGCCCATGTCACCCAGAGCCCAAGCGAACGCCAACAGTGCCGGCGCCACACCAAAAGCCACCATATCGGACAGCGAGTCATACTCGGCACCAAAGGCACTCTGGGTATTGGTCATTCGCGCTACACGACCATCAAGACCATCAAGGACCATAGCGACAAAAATCGCAATCGCCGCGAAGCCAAAGTATTTACTGGCGCTGGCAGCATCACCAGCCGCCAATGCGCTCTGAGCACTCATGGAATTGATGATGGAGTAAAACCCTGCAAATAGGTTCGCAGTGGTGAACAGATTGGGCAGGAGATAGATACCACGATGCCGGACTTTACGGCCTTCAGCATCATGCCCTTCTTCGACATGTTCATCGATCGGTAGCAGGCTTTCGGCGTCAGAGGCCTGGCTTGGCTCTTCGGGACGTTCGCTCATGGACTTTACCTTGCAACGGTGTGAAAAATTTCGACAGAAACTTGCGGCGAGTGTTCGCCCGCAAACGATGCAGCTTTATACCAGAACCAGCCCCCAAACGAAAAAACGCGGCCTAAGCCGCGTTTTTCCTTGATGCGTACGACTTAGTTCTTGGCTTTGTCGACGATCTTGTTGGCACCGATCCACGGCATCATGGAGCGCAGTTGCTCGCCGATGATTTCGATACCGTGAGCGGCGTTGTTACGACGCTTGGCGGTCATCGAAGGGTAGCCGGTTGCGCCTTCGCTGATGAACATTTTGGCGTACTCGCCGTCCTGAATACGTTTCAGGGCGTTGCGCATGGCCTGACGGGACTCGGCGTTGATCACTTCCGGGCCAGTCACGTACTCGCCGTACTCGGCGTTGTTGGAGATCGAATAGTTCATGTTGGCGATACCGCCTTCGTACATGAGGTCAACGATCAGCTTCAGTTCGTGCAGGCATTCGAAGTAGGCCATTTCCGGCGCGTAGCCAGCTTCAACCAGCGTTTCGAAACCGGCCTTGACCAGCTCAACGGTACCACCGCACAGAACGGCTTGTTCGCCGAACAGGTCGGTTTCAGTCTCGTCCTTGAACGTGGTTTCGATGATGCCGGTACGACCGCCACCGACGCCAGCAGCGTAGGACAGTGCGACGTTTTTGGCGTTGCCCGACGCGTCCTGGTAGATCGCGATCAGGTCAGGAATACCGCCGCCTTTGACGAACTCGGAGCGCACGGTGTGGCCCGGTGCTTTCGGCGCGATCATGATCACGTCGAGGTCAGCGCGCGGCACAACCTGGTTGTAGTGGATCGCGAAGCCGTGGGAGAAGGCCAGGGTGGCGCCTTTTTTGATGTTCGGCTCGATTTCGTTCTTGTACAGCGCGGACTGGAACTCGTCCGGGGTCAGAATCATGACCAGGTCAGCCGCTGCAACAGCCGATGCCACGTCGGTCACTTTCAGGCCGTGAGCTTCAGCCTTGGCCACAGTGGCCGAGCCTTTACGCAGACCGACAGTTACGTCGACGCCGGAATCTTTCAGGTTGCAAGCTTGAGCGTGACCCTGGGAGCCGTAACCGATGATGGCGACTTTTTTGCCCTGGATGATCGACAGGTCACAATCTTTTTCGTAATAAACTTTCATGAGGTTCCTCTATATATCCAGGCCGTTAGGCCATTCACTAATTGAGTTAGATGCTGAGTACTTTGTCGCCACGGGCAATCCCGGTGACACCACTGCGTACGGTTTCCAAAATCGAGGCCGTCCCGATCGACTGGATGAAGCTGTCCAGCTTGTCGCTTGTACCGGTCAGTTGAACGGTATAAACGCTGGCGCTCACATCAACGATCTGCCCGCGATAAATATCGGTAGTACGCTTGATCTCGGCACGTTGGGCACCCGTAGCCTTGACCTTGACCAGCATCAGTTCACGCTCGATGTGGGCACTTTCCGACAAATCGACCAGCTTGACCACTTCGATCAGCTTGTTGAGGTTCTTGGTGATCTGCTCGATCACCTCATCATGGCCGACCGTGGTCAACGTCAGGCGCGACAGGGTCGGGTCTTCGGTTGGCGCCACGGTCAGGCTTTCGATGTTGTAGTTGCGTTGCGAAAACAGGCCGACCACACGAGACAAAGCGCCCGGTTCGTTCTCCAGAAGCAGGGAGATAATGTGCCGCATGATTAGGTACGCTCCGTCTTGTTCAGCCACATGTCGCGCATAGAGCCGTCTTTGATCTGCATCGGATAGACGTGCTCGCTGGTGTCGACCTGAATATCGAGGAACACCAGGCGATCTTTCATGGCGAACGCTTCTGCCATCTTCGGCTTCAAATCCTTCAAATCGGTGATGCGCATGCCGACGTGGCCATAGGCTTCAACCAACTTGACGAAATCAGGCAGCGATTCCATGTACGAGTGGGAATGACGGCTGCCGTAACTCATGTCTTGCCATTGGCGAACCATGCCCAGCACACCGTTGTTCAGGCAGATGATCTTCACCGGCAAACCATATTGCAGGCAGGTCGACAACTCCTGGATGTTCATCTGGATACTGCCCTCACCGGTGACGCAAGCGACGTCGGCATCCGGGAAGCTCAGCTTCACCCCCATGGCGGCAGGGAAACCAAAGCCCATCGTGCCCAGGCCACCGGAGTTGATCCAGCGGTTAGGCTTGTCGAACGTGTAGTACTGCGCCGCAAACATCTGGTGCTGGCCCACGTCCGAGGTCACAAAGGCATCGCCCTTGGTCACTTCGCACAGGGTTTCGATCACGGTCTGTGGCTTGATGATGCTGCCGTCGCCCTTGTCGTAAGGGAACAGGCCTCGGTCACCGCGCCATTCGTCAATCTGCTTCCACCAACTGGCAACGGAATCCTTGTTCGGGGTTTCGCCGATCTCCTTGAGCGTTGCAACCATTTCGGTCAATACGCTTTCCACTGGACCGACGATAGGCACGTCTGCCTTGATGGTCTTGGAGATCGACGCCGGGTCGATGTCGATGTGGATGATCTTGGCATTCGGGCAGAACTTGCTCGCGCCATTGATTACCCGGTCATCGAAGCGTGCACCCACCGCAAGAATCACGTCAGCATGGTGCATGGTCAGGTTGGCCGTGTAACTGCCGTGCATGCCGAGCATGCCAACGAACTGACGGTCCGTACCCGGAAATGCGCCCAGCCCCATCAGGGTATTGGTCACCGGCAGGTTGAGCATCTTGGCCAGCTCGGTCAGCGGTGCAGAACCGCCGCCCAGGATCACGCCACCACCCGAGTAAAGCACCGGACGCTTGGCCGCCAGGAGCATTTCTACTGCCTTGCGGATTTGCCCCGAATGCCCACGAACAGCCGGGCTGTAGGAACGCAGCTTGGCTTTCTTCGGGAAGATGTATTCGAATTTTTCCGCCGGGTTGGTCATGTCTTTCGGAATATCGACCACCACTGGACCCGGGCGACCGGATTGCGCGAGGTAGAAGGCCTTTTTCATGACTTCCGGGATTTCCGACGCATGCTTGATCATGAAGCTGTGTTTCACGATCGGCCGGGAGATACCGATCATGTCGGTTTCCTGGAATGCGTCAGTACCGACCATGGTGCTCGCCACCTGGCCAGAAATGATCACCATCGGAATGGAGTCCATATAAGCAGTCGCGATGCCGGTGATGGCATTGGTCGCGCCAGGGCCGGACGTTACCAGTACCACGCCGGCTTTACCGGTGGCACGGGCATAACCGTCAGCCATATGGGTCGCGGCTTGTTCGTGGCGAACCAGGATGTGGGTAACAGCCGGTTCTTTGAACAGTGCGTCATAGACATGCAGCAGAGCACCACCTGGGTACCCGTAGATATAGTCGACGCCTTCGTCACGCAAAAAGCGGACGAGCATCTCACCACCAGATAAAAGCTCCACGTTGTTCACCTCTAAAACGCCAGAATACCGTCCGTTAAAAACCGACGGGTCTTAATAGGTTTACTTCTCAGCAGAGCATGAGCGACGGTGGTCGCCGACTACGTCAGCACTGACTGAGCAAGTATTGGGAGCTTCCCAAGTGTTGCGGGATTTTCCCACCCAGCGCGAGGTAACGCGTTGCGGGTGTAACAGGTCGGCGCGGATGTGCGCCTCATGATCTGCTGAGTGGGTCTGCTTCTGGCAGTCCCTCTACAGCGGACTTTGGATTCTTCTGTTTCAGCCCCTTCAAGTCAAGTAATAATTGCGCTTTTTTCCAACTAAGCGCATGAGAACGTAGAAGAAAGGGGCTTGAGGAGGGATAAAACTCGCCTGAATGTCGTCAAGCGGTAGAAATGTGCGCAAGACTGCCGGAAAACCCGGCAGTCAGGCAATTAACGAGCGTCGACGATCAGTTGATCGAACTTTTTCAGCGCGCCCCGCAGGCCAAGGCTTTCCAGAGGACGATCGGCATAGACCATCTCGGCCATCTCCAGAATCCCCGACGCATTCGGCAGCGGCAGGTCCTGCTCGAGGATTTGTTTCATCCGCACCAAGAAAATCCATTGCAGCCACTGATGGAAGTCCAGGGTATCAACGGAAAAAGGCTCGACACTGCTCAGTGCTTCGTTGCTGGGGGACACTTCATCCCACCAGCCCTGCAATCGCAGCTCACGCTCAATCAGCAACAGCTGTTCGGCAATCGCCGGAAAACGTGAATCCATCAGAGACGTACCTTGGCCTTTTGCCGAGCCTGAGCGGCACCGGTGGCATCACCCTGCTTCTCGCGGGCGTCGCCAATCAAGCCCCACAGGCTGGCTTGCAGGTCAGGGCGGCCATTGGCCAGAGTCAGGCCACGACGAGCAAACTGTTCCGCTTGCGGCGCATCACCCTGGGCCATGCGTACCTGAGCCAGACGATAGAGCACTTGCGGTTCCCGAGGCGCTACACGCTGGGCGCGTTCGAGACTGGATGAAGCACCGTTCAAGTCGCCACCAGCCTGTTGTTGCTGCGCAGTGGTGAGCAAGGCCAGTACCGGGCCGTCGAGCTGCTCATCGGCCGACAAGCCACCGGCGCTGGCAGAAGGAATCCCGCTCGGCGTCGAAGGCATGTTGTAGGAGCCTTGATTGACCGGCGCCGTTTGAATCGGCGTCGAATCCACCGGGCCGGGCGTGATCGGCCCCACCGTGAACGGCTGAGTGCTGATCGGCGCGGAGGTTGCCGCGCCACCGCCAGGAACCATCACCACCACGCCGGAATCCTGCGGTAAGGCTTGTGCCTTGGCTTGCGTCGGACGCGTGACCACGGTCTGACGGAAGCCGCCATTAGCCGAGAGGCGATCGTTGTTGGAGACTGCGGTTCCGGCATCCACCACCGGAATAGAGCCGTGCTGCACGCTGGCGCAACCATTGAGCAAAGCCAGAGCTGTAATAGCTGGAATCCACCACTTTTTCACTTGAAACCCTCTTTGCTTAATTCATCCAGCCCTTGACCCAATCCATCACCGATTCAGCATCAGCGGGAGCACTGCCACCGCATGCCGCGCCGGGAGGCGGTTCGCTGCCGCGAATATACGGCATCTGCACAGCGCCCGGACAGTTGGCATCGGAACCCTGCCCAGTATGAGGATCAATCCAAGCCTGAACGATGTTGTCCGGCTGCGGCATGTTCAGCGGCAACGGATCGGCCTTGCGCATGAAACTGGTCCAGACCTGCAATGCACCGGTGGCACCGGTAAAGGGAGTCTTGCCGTTGTCATCGCGGCCGAGCCAGACCACGGCCAGCAGGTCCTGGCTGAAACCGGCAAACCAGCTATCTCGCGAATCGTTACTGGTACCGGTCTTGCCAGCCAGTGTCAGGTTCGATGGCAGCACGCTGTAAACCGAACGCCCTGTACCCTCACGCATAACCCGCTGCATGGCGTTCTGGATCAGATAAATAGAAGCCGGATCGAAGCGCTGCTGAATCTGGAACGGATAGCGCTTGAGTGGCTCACCTTCGGCGGTCAAGACGCTGCGGATCCCGCGCATCGGCGTGTTGAAACCACCGTTGGCGAGGGTCTGGTACATGGTCGCCACTTCAATCGGGGTCATTCCACCAGCACCCAGCAACATCGATGGGTACGCCGGGAACTCACGGTTGATGCCCAGGCGTGCCAGGGTCTTGAGGACATTGGGAACACCCACCTCAAGGCCAAGCCGGGAGGTCGACAGGTTGTAAGAGTGCGCCAGCCCCTGATACAGAAACACCGTACCGTGGGAACGACGGTCAAAGTTCTGCGGCTTCCACACCTGACCATCGGCGCCCTTGACCGACAATGGATCATCGGACAACCAACTGGTCAGGGTGTATTTACTCGGTTTTTCCAAGGCCGTCAGGTAGACCGCCGGCTTGACCAGCGAGCCAATCGGCCGCACGGCATCCAATGCCCGGTTGAACCCGGCAAAGCTGGCCTGGCGACTGCCGATCATGGCTTGGACTTCACCGGTTTCCGGATTGGTCACCACCATCGCGGCTTCGACTTCGTCGGAACCTTTACGGCCCGCCAGGCGCTTGAAGGTGTCGTTGACCGAGGCTTCGGCCTTCATCTGCAGGATCGGGTCGAAGCTGGTGAAGATCCGCAGGCCTTCTTCAGTCAAGTCTTCGTCGCGATAGTCTTCACGCAGTTGGCGTTTGACCAGGTCAATAAAGCCTGGGAATGAGCTGTCAGCCAGCTTGCCGCGAGTGGTCACACCCAGTGGCATTTTCTTCGCTGCTGCCACTTGCTCAGGTGTTGCGACACCTTGCTGTTCAAGCACATCCAGCACCAGGTTGCGCCGCTCCAGTGCACGCTCTGGGTTACGACGCGGGTTGTAGTAGGACGGTCCTTTGACCATGCCCACCAACAACGCAACTTGATGCAATTTCAACTCGGACAATGGCTGGCCAAAGAAGAACTGACTGGCCAAGCCAAAGCCATGGACCGCACGTTGACCGTCCTGGCCGACGAAGACCTCATTAAGGTAGGCCTCAAGGATCTCCTGCTTGCTGTAATGCAGCTCAAGCAGCATCGCCATCATGGCTTCGGTGAGCTTACGGGTCAGGCTGCGCTCGTTGGTCAGGTAGAAGTTCTTGACCAATTGTTGCGTCAGCGTACTGCCGCCCTGGGTCATCTTGCCGCCTGAGGTATTGACCCAGATGGCTCGGGCAATCGACTTGGGTGACACGCCCCAGTGGCTGTAGAAATCCCGATCTTCGACGGCAATCAGTGTATCCAGCAGGTACGGCGGGACCTGATCGATCTTGATCAGGATGCGATCTTCCAGGTTTTTCGGATAAATCCCACCGATCAACAGCGGTTCCAGACGCACTACCGGCAGCTTCGAGCCGTTGAGCGAAGACAGCTCGGCCACATAGTCGCCAGAGAAGCGCACACGTACCGGCTGGGGTTTCTCCAGCCCTTCGTAGAACTGGAAGCCACGGGTGTTCAAGTCAACGGTATTACCACTGACCGAGGCCGCGCCGGGCCCATTGCTCACGTTCTCCCGGCGATAGCCAAGAGCGTCGAGCTCTGTGAGGAAGTCGTCCTTGCTCAGCTTCTGGCCGGTGAACAGTTCCAGCGGGCGTGCGTAGACCTTGGCCGGGATGGTCCAGCGCTTGCCGGAGAACTTCTCCTGGACCACAGCATCGAGGTAAACCGCGAAGCCTGCGATCACTACGAGACCGACCAGACCGAGCTTGAGCGCCCAGCCCAGCCAGGGGCGCAGGCCACTGGAAGGAGGTTTTTTACGGGAACGGGGAGATCGGGTACGAGTCATGGCGGCGGATTATACGCACTTTATTGATGACCAACATGAGCCGGACAGCGGTTTGCACTACCCGCCACAGCAGCCATAATGCCCGCCATGAATTTTTCCCGACTCTGAAGGATCGCCCGTGAGCCAGTCTTTGATCGCAGCCCTGCAAAACCCGGCCCTGTACCCTCATCCGGTGGATGAATTTCAAGTCATCGAAACCCACATTTCCTGGGTCGTGCTCACGGGTCCCTACGCTTATAAAGTAAAAAAACCGGTCAATTTCGGCTTCCTCGACTTCACCAACGTGGACGCCCGCGGCCACTTCTGCAACGAGGAGCTGCGCCTCAACCAGCGCCTGACCGAAGATTTGTATCTTGAAGTGTTGCCAATCACCGGCAGCGTCGAAGCGCCGCAATTGGCTGGCGACGGTCCGGTCATCGACTACGCCCTGAAAATGCGCCAGTTCCCGCAAAGCCAACTGCTTAGCACCCTGCAAAAAAACGGCGAGCTGACCACCGCCCACATCGACGAGATGGCCAAGCAGATCGCGCACTTTCACCTCAATGCGCCCAAGGTTGCGCAAGACCACATCGCCGGCACCCCGGAAGATGTGATGGCTCCTGTGCGGCAGAACTTCGAGCAAATCCGTCCATTCTTGAGTGACAAGGCCGACCTGCTGCAACTCGAAGCCCTCCAGGCCTGGGCCGAAAGCAGCTTCGAGCGCCTCAAGCCGCTGTTCGAACAGCGCAAGCTCAATGGTTTCATTCGCGAATGCCACGGTGACATCCACTTGGGCAACGCGACCCTCATCGATGGCCACGTGGTGATCTTCGACTGCATCGAGTTCAACGAGCCGTTTCGCTTCACCGACGTCTACGCCGACACCGGCTTCCTGGCCATGGACCTCGAAGACCGCGGTCTCAAGTCCCTGGCCCGGCGCTTTATCAGCCAATACCTGGAGTTGACCGGCGACTATCAAGGCCTGGAGCTGCTCAACTTCTATAAAGCCTATCGCGCCCTCGTGCGGGCCAAGATTGCCCTGTTCAGCATGCCGGCCGAAGCCGACGCCGTGCAGCGCGCAACCACGCTGCGCCAGTACCGCAACTACGCCAACCTGGCGGAAAGCTATAGCACCATCCCATCGCGCTTTCTGGCTATCACCCATGGTGTATCGGCAACCGGCAAAAGCCATGTGGCCATGCGCTTGGTGGAAGCATTGGGGGCTGTTCGCCTACGTTCGGACGTCGAACGCAAACGCCTATTTGGTGAACAGAAAGTCGAAAACACGCCGCAGGCCGGGATTTATGCGACCGATGCCAGCGCCACCACTTATGAGCGATTGAACTCGATCGCTGATACTGTGCTGCGCGCCGGCTTCCCGGTTGTGTTGGATGCCACCTTCCTCAAGCGTGGACAACGCGATGCAGCGGCGAAGATCGCCGAAGCCACGGGTGCACCGTTCCTGATCCTGGACTGCAACGCGCCGCAAGCCGTGATCACCAGTTGGCTGGCACAACGTCAGGCAGACAAGAACGATCCTTCCGACGCGACACTGACTATCATCGAAGAGCAGCAGGCTAACCGCGATCCACTCAGCGCCGAAGAATTGCTGCTCAGCAAACGGGTCGAGACCAATGAAAGCGGGACGCTTGACGCATTGGTCGCGCACATTCGTCAGCGCCTGCCCGGCCTGTAAGAAAAATTTCCTGGTCGTGAAGCCCTCATTGGCTCACGACCAAGGAATAGTGGCACTATAATGGCGCTATAAATCCAACAGGAGACGCCGTTGTGAGCCAGCCAAAGCTTCTTGATTCCCCCCTGTACGCGCTTCTGCATAAAGATGACATCCGCGGTTTCAACCAGGAGCGTCCGAAAGACGGCACCATCGACATGCGTGGTGGTGACTTTCGCGGCCTGGATCTGCGTGACCTGAACGCTGAGGGTGTGGATTTCACTGACGCTTACTTCCGCTCCGCCGACCTGCGCGGTCTGGACTTGCGCGACTGCTCCCTGGAAGGCGCCAGCGTGGCCCATGCACAGATCTCGGGCACCTACTTCTCACCGGAGTTGACTGCCGACGAGATTCTCATGTCGGTCAATTTCGGCACTCGCCTGCGCTACCGCACCAAGTAGTACGGCTGCTCACATTCCCAGCTGCACGCCCGTCGTACCGGGCTCCCTTCGCCTGCCTGCGAGCAAAATCCCGACATCAGCCTTAGAAGCTTTTGCGTCGATACTGACCAAACAACTACGTTTTTCCTACTGAGCGCTACACTCCTTTCAGGCTTGCCTGGTCACGATACCCACCGCACCATTCGGCCGTCGCAAGGAGGCTTGATGAATGATGAGTTGCAACACCTGAAAAACCTTGGCAAGACATCGGCGCAGTGGCTGCATGCGGTGGGCATCCACAGCGCATCGGATCTTCGCCGTCTGGGGGCGGTAGACGCCTACAGGGCCGTACGAACTCGAGGGTTCAGAGCCTCCAAAGTGCTGCTGTATGCCATCGAAGGAGCGTTGATGGATATGCACTGGAACGACCTTCCCGCCGAGCGCAAGGAGGCGTTGAATCGCCAACTGGATGCCCTTTCAGCCCGCCACAAGAATTGAACTGGCCACTTGGCCTAGCGTTCACGGGGATTCCAAACGAGTGGTCGAGGAAAGCCGAAAAGACTTCAAAAACAAATGTTGACTCTCAAATGAGAATCGTTATGATTATCACAACTGATCGCGAGATCAGCCGATAACTGGAAGACCATTGGTTCGGACTCTCAGATTATCTCCTCATCAGGCTAATCACGGTTATTTGACCCGGCTCTTGCCGGGTCTTTTTTTGCCAGGAGAAAAGCGATCGCTGACGTATCAGCGCGCAATAATCAGTGGATGACCACGCTCGGGATGCGGTTGCACCAGCACGTCCAGGCCAAACACCGCTTTCAGAGGCCCAGGCTGCATGACCTGCGCAGGTGTATCCAAGGCATGCGGGCGACCGTCCTCCAGCAACAGGATGCGATCACAGTAGCGGGCGGCCAGGTTGAGGTCATGCAGGATGACCAACACGGCGGCGCCACGGTCGGCAAAAGTACGAATGGCCTGCAGGGTCGTGTGCTGGTGCAGTGGGTCGAGCATCGATGTCGGCTCATCCAGCAACAAGGTCTGCCCGGCCTCACCCGGCCAGAGTTGCGCCAGCACCCGTGCCAAGTGCACACGCTGGCGCTCGCCGCCCGACAAGGCCAGGTAGCTACGCCCACTCAGGTGGCCGACGTCAGCAGCGTGCAAGGCAGCGTTGATAATCTCATCGTCGCGCACCTGACCGGTCTGATGAGGTAAGCGGCCCATGCCGACAACTTCTTCAACACGGAAGGCGAAATCCAGGGTCGAGGTCTGAGGCAACACCGCCAGGCGCTGAGCCCGTTGCGCACCGCTCCAATCCTTCAACTCCCGCTGATCCAGCCAGACCTGCCCGTGGTCCGGTTGCAACTCACCGCACAAGGCGCCAAGCAACGTACTTTTGCCCGCGCCGTTAGGCCCCAGAACACCGAGCACTTCGCCCGGACGCAAGTCGAGGGTGACGTCCGCCAACACGGTTTTCTTGCCGCGACAGATCTGCAACTCTTGCACTCGCAGCATCAGGCGCGCCCTCGTAACAACAAGTAGAGAAAAAACGGGGCGCCGATAAACGCTGTAACGATACCGATCGGCAATTCCGCCGGCGCCAGGGCCAGGCGGGCCACCAGGTCGGCAAACAGCAGCAAGCTTGCCCCCGCCAGCACCGAGGCCGGCAACAACACTCGATGATCAGGTCCGGCAAGCAGCCGTACCAGATGAGGCACCACCAACCCGACAAAGCCAATCATCCCGGCAGCGGCCACCGCAGCACCGACACCTAGCGCTGTGCAAAACACTAACTCACGCTTCAGCCCCTCGACATCGATCCCCAAGTGACTGGCTTCCGACTCACCCAGCAACAGGGCATTCAACGCCTTGGCTCGGCGTGGCAGCCATAGCGCGACACCACCGCTCACCAATAGCAGCGGCCACAACCGCGAGTAGCTGGCGCCGTTGAGGCTGCCGAGGTTCCAGAACGTCAGGGTGCGCAAGGTGGCGTCATCCGCCAGGTAGGTAAACAGCCCGACCGCAGAGCTGGCCAGGGCCGTCAGCGCGATCCCGGCAAGCAGCATGGTGGCGACATTCGTCTGGCCGTTGCGCCGCCCCAGGCGGTAGACCAGCGCCGTCACGCCCAAGCCCCCGAGAAACGCACACAATGAAAGCAAATACGGCCCAAGGGCATCGGGCAGACCACCAAAGAACGCGCCGCCGACAATCGCAATCGCAGCCCCCAGCGCCGCACCGCTGGAAACACCCACCAGGCCAGGGTCGGCCAACGGGTTACGAAACAGCCCTTGCATGGCGACGCCCGACAGCGCCAGCACACCGCCAACCGCCAGCCCCAGCAAGGTACGCGGCAGGCGAATCTGCCCCAGAATCAATTCCGCCTGTTCCAGCCCTTGGGCTTCAATCGGCACGCCGAGCAAGCGCAAGGCCGCCCGCAACGTGTCCAGCAGCGGCAGGCTGACCGGCCCCAGGGCCAATGACAGCCAGATCGCCAATACACACAGCAGACTCAAGCCAATAAACAGCGTTCGTGGTTTAACCAGAGGAGTCATGGGGCAATTTTAGCCTGGGACGGGTAGAAACCGGCGGACAGCTTTACCAGGCTTTGCGGCAGACGCGGCCCCAGACCACCCACCAGCAGGGTGGGGTCCAGTTCGAAGACGCGACCATTTTTGGCTGCCGGCGTCGAGGCCAGGATCGGATTCTCCTTGAACAGCGCTACACGTGCCGCATCCCCCGTCAGCGCACGATCAGCGAATACCAGCACGTCAGGACTCAAACCCGCCAGTGATTCTACGGAAAATGGCTTGTAACCACTGTGGGTCGCCAGATTGTGCCCACCCGCCTGCTGCAGCATCCAATCGGCAGCGGTGTCTTTGCCGGCAATCAGTGGTTTGCCACCGGCATGCCCCAGCAGTAACAGTACTCCTGGCGCCTTTTGCGTGGTTTGGGCGTTGGTGACCCAGCTCTTTTGCTGCTCAAGCTGCTGCTGATAGTCGGTAAACAATGCAGCGGCTTTGGCTTCGTTGCCCAGCAACTTGCCCAGATGTTGGAGGTTGCCCTGCAAGGTCGGCAGGTCAGGCTGCGCCGAAAACATCTCGACCTGCACGCCCGCGCTGCGAATTTGCGCCAATACCGGTGGTGGCCCCATTTCTTCGGTGCCAACCAGGACTTGTGGGCGCAAACTGAGAATGCCTTCAGCCGAGAGCTGGCGTTGGTAACCGATGCTCGGCAATGCCTTGAGCGATGCCGGGTGCTGGCTGGTAGTGTCGACGCCCACCAATTTCGATTCCGCGCCCAAAGCCGTCACCCACTCCGACAACGCCCCGCCAGCGCTGACCCACCGTTGCGGCGGTTCAGAGGCCTGAGCCCCATGATTGACCAGCAGTCCGACAACAAGCGCAATAGCGCTGGCACTCAGGCGCATAAAAGGGTTTCCTTCCAAGGGTTGACCCACTGAATCACTCGGCCATGTGACAGATCAACACTGTCTGGCATCGTACTGAGCGAGCAGTTACCTAACGGGCGAAGCGGGCATTTGATAATTGTTTGCATTTGCGCGTCAAGCACCGAGCTCACCCGTAAACCCAGGATAGCCCTGCAGCCCGCAAACGACGGCCCTTGAGGATCGACATGAAGTTTCTTTGCCCTTCCCAGGCACTCGCCCCAGACAGCAGCCTCGGCTTCGATGTCGACGGCCGCAAGCTGTTTGCCGTACGCCGGGAAGGCGTGGCCTACTTTTATATCAACCGCTGCCCCCATCGTGGAGTACCGCTGGAATGGCAACCAAATCAGTTCCTCGACCCCAGCGCCAGCCTGATCCAGTGCGCCACCCATGGCGCACTGTTCCTGATCGAAAGCGGTGAGTGTGTCGCCGGCCCCTGCGCAGGCCAAAGCCTGATCGCCCTGCCCGGCCGCGAAGACGAACAGGGCCTGTGGGTACAGCTCTAGTCGTCCAGAATCACATCCAGTCGCCGGTCGACGTAGATTTCCTCTGAGGTCACTCGCACACCGTACGCCAACACCTCCACGCCAGCAGCCTTAGCTTCCCGCAACGCCGTAGCGTAACCGGGATCAATTTCTTCAGCCGGACGCACCGCGTCGATACCCGACAGGTTGACGCAATACAACTGCACCGCCCGCACGCCATCACGGGCCAGATGTGCCAGTTCGCGCAAATGCTTGGCCCCACGCTGAGTCACCGCATCGGGAAACGCCGCTATCGAGGAGCCGTCAAAGCCGAGGGTGACACTTTTGACTTCTACATAGGCCGCGCCCAAGGGGTAATCCAGGCGAAAGTCGATCCGGCTGTTCTCCTGACCATAGGCCACTTCACGCTTCAACCCGGTAAAGCCATTGAGCTCGGCGATCACCCCGGCGCGTAGTGCTTCTTCGACCAACTGATTGGCACGCGCGGTATTAACGCAGGCCAGGCGTCCCTGCGGGGTCTCGCTGATTTCCCAGGTACCGGGCAACTTGCGCTTGGGGTCGTTGGAACGACTGAACCAAACCTGACCGCCTTCAACCATGCAGTTGAACATCGAGCCGGTGTTTGGGCAGTGAATGGTCAGCAACTCGCCGGTAACGGTTTCGATATCGGCAAGAAAGCGCTTGTAGCGGCGAATCAGCCGCCCTTCTTCGAGGGGAGGATGAAAGCGCATCAGCCTTGCCAACTCCGTAAGCCACGGGCAATCCGCTCCACAGCTTCCTGTAGCCGATCAAGGTTTTGCGTGTAGGCAAATCGAACATGGTGACCGGCCTGATAACGACCAAAGTCCAGCCCCGGCGTGAACGCCACATGTTCTGTTTCGAGGAAGTGCCGGCAGAACGCGAAGGCATCTCCGCCAAATGCGCTGATATCGGCATACAAGTAGAAAGCACCTTCCGGCTCGACGGCGATACCGAACCCCAACTCCCGCAACGCCGGCAACAGAAAGTCTCGCCGACGGCCAAACTCGGCACGACGCTCTTCAAGAATGCTCAACGTTTGCGGGGTAAAGCAGGCCAAAGCCGCGTGCTGCGCCATGCTCGGGGCACTGATGTAGAGGTTCTGCGCCAACTTCTCCAATTCACCGACCGCAGCAGGCGGCGCCACCAGCCAGCCCAGGCGCCAGCCGGTCATTCCGAAATACTTTGAAAAGCTATTTAAAACGAAGGCTTCGTCGTCCACTTCCAGCACGCTGGCGGCGTCAGTGCCATACGTTAGCCCGTGATAGATCTCGTCCACCACCAAATGCCCATTGCGCGCCTTGATCGCGCTCGACAGCCCGGCCAGTTCATCACGCGTCAGGATCGTGCCGGTAGGATTGGCCGGCGAGGCGACCAGCGCGCCCACACTGTCCTGATCCCAGTGACGGGCCACCAGGTCGGCGGTCAGTTGATAACGCACGTCGGGGCCTACCGGGACCAATTGCGCCGCACCTTCTACCAGCCGCAGGAAGTGCCGGTTGCACGGATAACCTGGATCTGCCAGCAACCAATGTTTGCCCGGGTCCACCAGCAAGCTGCTGGCCAGGAGCAAGGCGCCCGAGCCGCCCGGGGTGATCAGAATACGCTCGGGGTCGATATTCAGCGCGTAACGTTGCTGGTAGAAACCACTGATGGCTTCGCGCAACTCCGGCAGGCCACGGGCCGCGGTGTACCGGGTCTTGCCATTGGCCAGCGCCTCTTGTCCGGCTTTAATGATGGGCTCTGCCGTAGTGAAATCCGGCTCGCCGATCTCCAAGTGGATCACGTCATGGCCGGCGGCCTGTAATTCGTTGGCCCGCGCCAGTAACGCCATGACATGAAAAGGTTCGATAGCGCGACTGCGCGCACTGTAGGGCTGAGCCATTAGCCTTCCTTACTGATGAGGACAAACTTCGATTCTACCCAACCGGCAGCGCAAAACATGCTCTATTGCCCCGACGCCCGCGCCAGACGTTTCGGGCAAGTGCCAGCAAACCGACTAAAATTAAGCTTCCAGACAGTACAAGCCCCGCCCTGCTACGGCCTGCGGCTGTTTGCAAGCCCCGCAAAGCAGTGCCTCGACAACCGGGAGTGGCGCACCCCGAATCTATCTGGTAAGTTCGCCCGCTTGCAGCCGCAGGGCCGGCAGGTGTCGGTGATGTTGCAATCCTGCGCAATGGATTAGAAGAGTGAGAGGCGGTCCATTCATGCCCACCCAAGCAAAGCAACAGCAAACTCAAGGCCTCAGTGGCTTCGAACCCTACGTGGAAAAGAAGGGCGAGGAGTACATGGGCGAGCCCATGCGCAAGCACTTCACAAAGATCCTGCAAAAGTGGAAACAAGACTTGATGCAGGAGGTCGACCGTACCGTTGACCATATGAAGGACGAAGCGGCCAACTTCCCTGACCCGGCAGATCGTGCCAGCCAGGAAGAAGAGTTCAGCCTTGAACTGCGCGCCCGTGATCGCGAGCGCAAGCTGATCAAGAAAATCGACAAGACTCTGCAACTGATCGAAGACGAAGACTACGGCTGGTGCGAATCCTGCGGCGTCGAGATTGGTATTCGCCGTCTGGAAGCGCGTCCCACCGCTGACATGTGCGTGGACTGCAAGACCTTGGCGGAAATCAAGGAAAAACAGGTCGGCAAGTAATTACCGCCGAGCTGAACAAATGGGGCGTGCGAACGCCCCATTTTTGTTTCTGCCGTTTGGGACTTTTCCAGTAATATCCGGCCCATGACAGCCTCTTCTTACATCGGGCGCTTCGCCCCCACTCCCAGCGGACACTTGCACTTCGGTTCCCTGGTCGCAGCCCTCGCCTCCTATCTCGACGCCCTTGCAAACAGCGGCCGCTGGCTGATGCGCATGGAAGACCTTGACCCGCCACGGGAAGAACCCGGCGCCCAGACAGCCATCCTCAATGCCCTGGAAAGTTACGGCTTTGAGTGGGACGGCGAACTGGTCCGACAAAGCGAGCGGCACGAGGCCTACGCGGAAGTGCTCAATGGTCTGTTCAACCATGGGTTGGCCTACGCCTGCACATGCTCGCGCAAGCAACTGGAGCCCTATAACGGGATTTATCCCGGCCTTTGTCGCAACGCGGGCCATGGTCAGCAAGATGCTGCCATCCGTCTACGGGTTCCGGAGCTGGAATACCACTTTACCGACCGGGTGCAGGGCGAATTCCGACAACATCTGGGCCGCGACGTCGGCGACTTCGTGATCCGACGCCGTGACGGTCTCTACGCCTATCAACTGGCCGTGGTGCTCGACGATGCCTGGCAAGGTGTTACCGATATCGTACGCGGCGCCGACTTGCTCGACTCCACACCCCGTCAACTGTACCTGCAGGAGTTGCTGGGCCTGCCCCAGCCGCGCTATTTGCATGTGCCGCTGATCATCCAGCCGGACGGCAACAAGCTAGGCAAATCCTACCGTTCACCCCCCCTGACCACAGACCAGGCCACACCTTTGCTGCTCAGGGCACTGCGCGCCCTTGGCCAACAGCCGGGAGATGAGTTACAGCACGCCAGCCCACGAGAACTGCTGGATTGGGGCATTCGCCACTGGGATGCCACGCAGATCCCGCGCACACTGACCCTGGCGGAAGCGCAATTACATTAAGGGCTCTTGCAGCTTGGCGCCCATCCGTTACCATCGCCGCAGTTTTTTAATCAGAGGCCAGTATGTATATCTATCGATTGGTCCTTCTGCTGGTCGTCGGGATCTATCTGTTTTCTCCCGCCATCATGGATTGGTGGATCGACGCCACAGGCGCGTGGTACCGGCCTTATCTGCTTTGGCTGATTCTGATCGTTGTGACTTTCATCCTGCAGAGCCAAAAAGATGCCGATGAGCTTTAGCCTGACCCAGATGCTGCTGATCAGCGCCGCCTACCTGGCCGCGCTGTTCGGGGTGGCCTGGATCAGTGAGCGTGGAATGATTCCGCGGGCGATCATTCGCCATCCGTTGACCTACACCTTGTCGCTGGGTGTCTATGCCAGCGCCTGGGCGTTTTATGGCACGGTGGGCTTGGCCTACCAGTACGGTTATGGCTTTCTCTCCAGTTATCTTGGGGTGTCCGGAGCGTTTCTGCTCGCGCCGGTGCTGCTCTATCCGATCCTGAAAATCACTCGCACCTATCAACTGTCGTCCCTCGCGGACCTGTTTGCCTTTCGCTTTCGCAGCACCTGGGCCGGGGCACTGACCACGATCTTCATGTTGATCGGCGTTCTGCCGCTACTGGCACTGCAGATACAGGCCGTGGCCGACTCCATCGGCATCCTCACCCGCGAGCCAGTACAGCACCGGGTTGCCCTGAGCTTCTGCGCGCTGATTACCCTGTTCACGATTTTCTTCGGCTCACGGCATATCGCCACCCGGGAAAAACACGAAGGACTGGTGTTCGCGATTGCTTTTGAATCGGTGATCAAGCTCATTGCCATCGGTGGCGTCGGCCTCTATGCGCTGTACGGCGTGTTTGATGGCCCGCAACAGCTGGAACTGTGGCTGCTACAAAATCAAACCGCGCTCGCCGCACTGCATACGCCGCTGCAAGAAGGCCCATGGCGCACGCTGCTGCTGGTATTCTTTGCCTCGGCCATCGTTATGCCGCACATGTACCACATGACCTTCACCGAAAACCTCAACCCGCGCTCGCTGGTCAGCGCGAGCTGGGGGCTGCCGCTATTTTTGCTGTTGATGAGCCTGGCGGTGCCGCTGATCCTCTGGGCCGGCCTGAAATTGGGCGCAACCACCAATCCGGAATATTTCACCCTGGGCGTCGGGATCGCTGCCAACAGCAAATCACTGGCGCTGCTGGCCTACGTTGGCGGCTTGTCGGCGGCCAGCGGGCTGATCATCGTCACAACCCTGGCGTTGTCAGGCATGGCGCTCAATCACTTGGTGCTACCGCTGTATCAGCCGCCCGCCGAGGGCAATATCTATCGCTGGCTGAAATGGACTCGTCGGGCGCTGATCGTCGCGATCATCATGGCGGGATATGGCTTCTACCTGTTGCTGGGCGCCGAGCAAGACTTGGCCAACCTCGGCATCGTCGCTTTCGTGGCCACCTTGCAGTTCCTGCCGGGCGTGCTTTCGGTACTGTATTGGCCGACCGCCAACCGCCGTGGCTTTATCGCCGGGCTGCTGGCCGGGATCCTGGTGTGGCTGGTGACGATGCTGTTGCCGCTGGTCGGCAATCTGCAGGGCTTCTACATTCCGTTATTGAACATGATCTACGTGCTGGACGACACCAGTTGGCACATGGCAGCCATTGCCTCGCTGGCGGCCAACGTACTGATGTTTACCCTGATCTCGCTGTTCACCAACGCCAGCCCTGAAGAAACCAGCGCCGCCGAGGCGTGCGCGGTGGACAACGTACGTCGTCCGCAGCGCCGGGAGTTGCATGCTGCCTCACCTCAGGAATTCGCCACGCAACTGGCCAAACCCCTGGGCGCCAAGGCTGCGCAAAAGGAGGTCGAACAGGCATTGCGCGATCTCTATCTGCCGTTCGACGAACGCCGCCCCTATGCCTTGCGTCGCCTGCGCGATCGTATCGAAGCCAACCTGTCCGGGCTGATGGGCCCCAGCGTGTCCCAGGACATGGTCGAGACCTTCCTGCCCTACAAGGCAGGTGGCGAGAACTACGTCACCGAGGACATCCACTTCATCGAGAGCCGGCTTGAGGATTATCACTCGCGCCTCACCGGCCTCGCCGCCGAACTTGATGCCCTGCGCCGCTATCACCGCCAGACCCTGCAGGAGCTGCCCATGGGCGTCTGCTCACTGGCCAAGGATCAAGAGATCCTGATGTGGAACAAGGCCATGGAAGAGCTCACCGGCATTGCTGCCCAGCGTGTGGTGGGCTCACGCCTGAACACCATCGGCGATCCATGGAAAGAACTGCTCCAGGGCTTTATCAACCTGCCGGATGAGCACTTGCACAAACAGCACCTGGCCCTCGACGGCCAGACCCGCTGGCTCAACCTGCACAAGGCGGCCATCGACGAGCCGCTGGCACCCGGCAACAGCGGTTTAGTGCTGCTGGTGGAAGACTTGACCGAAACCCAGATGCTCGAAGACAAACTGGTGCACTCGGAGCGCCTGGCCAGCATTGGTCGCCTGGCCGCCGGTGTCGCTCATGAAATCGGCAATCCGATCACCGGCATCGCCTGTCTGGCGCAAAACCTGCGGGAAGAGCGCGAAGAAGACGGCGAAATCACCGAAATCAGCGGGCAAATCCTCGAACAGACCAAACGCGTTTCGCGCATCGTGCAGTCGCTGATGAGCTTCGCCCACGCGGGTGCCCATCAGAATCACGACGAGGCGGTGTGCATTGCCCAAGTTGCCCAGGACGCTATTGGGCTGCTGGCCTTGAACCGGCGCAATTTCGAAGTACAGTTCTTCAACCTGTGCGACCCGGAACACTGGGTCGACGGCGACTCTCAACGCTTGGCGCAGGTACTGATCAATTTGCTGTCCAACGCCCGCGACGCATCACCGGCCGGTAGTGCGGTACGCGTCAAGAGCGAGGCTTTCGAGCACACCATCGACCTGATCGTCGAGGACGAAGGCAGCGGCATTCCACAGAACATCATGGACCGATTGTTCGAACCCTTCTTCACCACCAAGGATCCGGGTGAAGGCACCGGTCTGGGCCTTGCACTGGTCTATTCCATCGTTGAAGAGCATTATGGACAAATCACCATCGACAGCCCGGCTGACACCGAAAGCCAACGCGGCACCCGTATTCGGGTGACCTTGCCGCGTCATGTCGAAGCGACGTCCGCTGTGAACTGAGACCGTCGAGAGAATTGAATCAATGCCGCACATTTTGATCGTCGAAGACGAAACCATTATCCGCTCTGCCTTGCGTCGCCTGCTTGAACGTAATCAGTACCAGGTCAGCGAAGCCGGCTCGGTGCAGGAAGCCCAAGAGCGTTTCAGTATTCCCACGTTCGACCTGATCGTCAGTGACCTGCGCCTTCCGGGCGCGCCTGGCACCGAGCTGATCAAGCTCGGCCAAGGCACGCCGGTGCTGATCATGACCAGCTACGCCAGCCTGCGCTCGGCGGTGGACTCGATGAAGATGGGCGCGGTGGACTATATCGCCAAGCCTTTCGACCACGACGAAATGCTTCAGGCCGTGGCCCGAATCCTGCGCGACCGACAGTCGGGCAGTAATGCACCGGCCGAACGCCCTGCCGGCAAAGCGGCCAACGGCGCTGAAAAACCGGGCATCGACAACAGCAACGGCGAAATCGGCATTATTGGTTCCTGCCCACCTATGCAGGACCTGTACAGCAAGATCCGCAAAGTGGCGCCCACGGACTCCAATGTATTGATTCAGGGCGAGTCGGGGACCGGTAAAGAACTGGTGGCCCGCGCCCTGCACAACCTGTCCAAGCGCGCCAAGGCGCCGATGATTTCGGTGAACTGCGCGGCGATTCCCGAATCCTTGATCGAATCCGAACTGTTCGGCCACGAAAAAGGCGCCTTTACCGGCGCCAGCGCTGGACGTGCCGGCTTGGTCGAAGCGGCCGATGGCGGCACCTTGTTTCTTGATGAAATCGGCGAATTGCCGCTGGAAGCCCAGGCACGACTGCTGCGGGTACTGCAAGAAGGCGAAATTCGCCGCGTAGGCTCGGTGCAATCGCAGAAGGTCGATGTACGACTGATCGCGGCCACTCACCGGGACCTGAAAAGCCTGGCAAAGATCGGCCAGTTCCGTGAAGACCTTTATTACCGCCTGCACGTCATAGCTCTCAAGCTGCCGGCCCTGCGTGAGCGCGGTGCCGACGTCAACGAAATCGCCAATGCGTTCCTGGTGCGCCAGAGTGCCCGGGTCAACCGAACCGACCTGAAGTTCGCCACCGATGCCGAGCAGGCGATTCGGCATTACTCCTGGCCAGGTAACGTGCGGGAACTGGAGAACGCGGTAGAACGCGCGGTGATTCTGTCGGAGAGCCCGGAAATCTCCGCCGAGCTGCTGGGCATCGATATCGAGCTCAGTGACCTGGACGATGACGATTTCATTGGCTTGGCCCCACAACAGGGCGCAGGCAGCAACACCAGCCACGAACCTACCGAAGATTTGTCACTGGAAGATTACTTCCAGCATTTCGTCCTGGAACATCAGGACCACATGACCGAGACCGAACTGGCCCGCAAGTTGGGCGTCAGCCGCAAATGCCTGTGGGAACGACGCCAGCGCTTGGGCATTCCACGGCGCAAGACCGGGGTAGCCAGCGAAAGCTGAGAGGGGTTCCCCCACAGGTAACACCCTCAGATGTGAAAAAACTGTTACCGCAGACAATTCACGTAACAAAAGCCGGGGCTTACGGTAACGAAGCCCCGGCTTTTTTTGGCCTTCAAAAAACCAGAAAACACCTTTGCCCCCTTATTTTGCTGGGCCTCGCAAAAGTTGGCACGCACCCTGCTATATGCTTAGTACAAAAACAATAACAAGCAAATGTACAAGACAATAAAAATAAGACGTATCGACTCACGCATAACAAAAACAACACGGCGGAGGCGCAGCTAACTGATTCTTTTGGAGAGGCGTTGCATTTGGGGCTTGCCCCGCAACCAGGCCGAGAACAACAAAAACTGCCCTAAGGCAGAGCCTGAACTGGTTGGATCGTAGATCAGCAACACAGCGACCAAAGCAATCCGTTTGCTCTTGGCTCCCGATTGGGAGGGTCATGAAGGTGAAGCTTCATGGCAAGGGCGATCAACAAAAACAAGAAGCCCGAAATCAATAATAAAAATAGAGCACGCAACTACTTCTGGGGGAGCTTCGGCTCCCCTTGTAGTTTCTACAATTTGGCTCCTGGAATGTGACCATCCCCCCCTCTTTAAGCTTCTGGCTCAAGGCTTGCAGCTAGTTCCTACACCACCCCCTGACTAAATGCTAGAATCCCGGCCCATCATGCGGTCATTCTTCGTTATGGCCGAACATTCCTTCAAACAGTGCATCCCATGCTGAAGAAGTTGTTCCAGTCATTCCGTTCGCCTTTGCGTCGTACGCAACACAAACGCAGCACGCCTGAAGTGCTCAACAGCAGCCAACATTCGCTGCAACGCGCCCAGTTCAGCCGTTATGCGGTAAACATCGTCGAACGCCTGCAGAACGCCGGCTACCAGGCTTACCTGGTCGGTGGTTGCGTGCGCGACATGCTGCTCAATATCACGCCCAAGGATTTCGACGTCGCCACCAGCGCCACGCCGGAACAAGTGCGGGCCGAATTTCGCAATGCGCGAATCATCGGTCGGCGCTTCAAGTTGGTGCATATCCACTTCGGTCGCGAAATCATCGAAGTAGCGACCTTCCGCGCCAATCACCCGCAAAACGATGAAGAGGAAGACAGCAACCAGTCTTCCCGCAACGAAAGCGGACGCATCCTGCGGGACAATGTCTACGGCACCCTGGAAGAAGACGCGCAGCGCCGCGACTTCACCATCAATGCCCTGTACTACGACCCGGTCAGCGAGCGCATCCTCGATTACGCCAACGGCGTACACGATATCCGCAACAACCTGCTGCGCCTGATCGGCGACCCGACGCAACGCTACCAGGAAGACCCGGTGCGGATGCTGCGGGCTGTGCGTTTTGCCGCGAAGCTGAACTTCGGTATCGAGAAACACACCGCCGCGCCGATTCGCGAACTGGCGCCGATGCTGCGGGAAATCCCATCGGCTCGCCTGTTCGAAGAGGTACTCAAACTGTTCCTCTCCGGCTACGCCGCCGATACCTTTGAAATGCTCGTGGACCTACAGTTGTTCGATCCATTGTTCCCGGCCAGCGCCGAAGCACTGGAGCACAACCCGACGTATACCCACACACTGATCAGCGAGGCGCTGATCAACACCGACCTTCGAATCAAGCAGAACAAGCCGGTGACCCCAGCCTTCCTGTTTGCCGCCCTGCTGTGGCCTGCACTGCCAGCACGGGTATTACGTTTGCAGAACCGTGGCATGCCGCCGATTCCGGCCATGCAGGAAGCGGCTCACGAACTGATCGCCGAACAGTGCCAGCGCATCGCCATCCCTAAGCGTTTCACCATGCCGATCCGCGAGATCTGGGATATGCAGGAGCGCCTGCCACGGCGCAGCGGCAAACGCGCCGATATGTTGCTGGACAACCCGCGCTTCCGCGCCGGCTACGACTTCCTGCTGCTACGTGAAAGTGCCGGCGAACAGACCGACGGCCTGGGCGAATGGTGGACGGATTATCAGGACGCCAACGACAGCGAACGTCGCGAGATGATTCGTGATCTGAGCGGCAAGGGCGATGGCACCGGCGATGCGCCGAAAAAACGTCGACGCAGCAGCGGCAGCAAGCGCAAACGCAGCGCTGCCGATGCGCCGAGCGCGTCTGGCGAGTAAGTCCGGTGGAACGCATCTATATCGGCATGGGCAGCAACCTGGCTGCCCCGGACCAACAATTGCGCAGCGCTATCGAGGCCTTGGCGCAATTGCCGAACACCACGCTGGCGGGCGTCTCCGCCTTTTATCAAAGTGATTCCTTGTCCCCCGGCCAACCGCGTTACACCAACGCAGTTGCGGCACTGGACAGCAACCTCGCGCCGCTGGCGTTGCTGGATGCACTGCAAGCCATCGAGCACGATCAAGGCCGTGAACGCCTCAAACGTTGGGGGCCTCGCACGCTGGACCTGGACATCCTACTGTTCGGTGATCGACTGATTGATGAGCCCCGGCTCAAGGTGCCGCACTACCAGATTCATCTACGGGCATTCGTACTCTACCCCCTCGCAGAACTGGCCCCGGCCAACCTGCAATTGGCCGATGGCCGCTGCCTCAGTGAACTGCTCGCCGCCTGCCCGTTTGTCGGTCTCGAGCGCCAGTCTGAAGCCTGAGGCTTCCTGCTGAATCGCATCAGTAACAGGGGTAACACCCCCACCGTAACAATGCGGTAACACATCCAATTGACTTCCAGAGTTCTCCTCACGACTATAGGCGTCCCGCTGCCGCCAACCCGGCGCTAAAGGGCGCAATCCAGGCCTTATAAGCACTGATTTTTAAGAAAGTGCGCCTGTATAAACGAAGACTCACGCGCGTTACTCGCTGTTTCCAAGCGCCTGAACGAGGACCCTTTTCATGCCAAACATTACCCTGACCACCTTGCAGAGCCTCAAACTCAAAGGTGAAAAAATCACCATGCTGACCTGCTATGACGCCACTTTCGCCCAGGCTAGCTGCCAGGCCGGAGTTGAAGTGTTACTGGTGGGCGACTCCCTGGGCATGGTTCTTCAAGGGAATGACAGCACCTTGCCCGTCACCACCGATGAACTCGCTTACCACACGGCCAGCGTCAAGCGCGGTAACGATGGGGCATTTATCATCGCCGACCTCCCGTTCATGGGTTACGCCACCGTTGAACAGACGTTGCACAACGCCGGAAAACTGATGCAAGCCGGTGCGCACATGATCAAGGTGGAAGGCGCCGCCTGGCTCGCCGAATCGATTCGCCTGCTAGCCGAACGTGGCGTTCCCGTATGTGCGCACATGGGCCTGACACCTCAGTCAGTGAACATCCTCGGCGGCTATAAAGTACAAGGTCGCAATGAAGCCCAGGCACGCCAGATGCGCGCCGATGCCATCGCCTTGGAGCAAGCGGGCGCGGCCATGATCCTGCTGGAGTGCGTGCCCAGCGAACTGGCGGAGGAGATCACCCAGGCCGTCAAGGTACCGGTGATCGGCATTGGCGCAGGCTCCGCCACCGACGGCCAGGTCTTGGTGTTGCACGACATGTTGGGCCTCTCCATTACTGGCCACGTACCGAAGTTCGTGAAGAACTTCATGGCCGGCCATGACAGCATTCAGGCTGCTCTGAGCGCCTACGTCACCGAAGTCAAAGCCGTTACCTTTCCAGGCATCGAACACGGATTCTCTGCATGAACACCGTCAAAACCGTACGCGAACTGCGGGCCGCCGTCGCCCGAGCGCGCAGCGAAGGCAAACGCATCGGCTTCGTGCCAACCATGGGCAACCTGCACAGCGGCCACGCGGCACTGGTGAGCAAGGCGGCCCAACGGGTCGACTTCGTGGTAGCGAGCATTTTCGTCAATCCGCTGCAATTTGGCGCCGGCGAAGACCTGGACAAATACCCGCGCACTCTGGCGGCTGATCAGGAAAAACTGCTCCAGGCCGGCTGCAATCTGCTGTTCGCGCCCACCGTCGAAGAAATGTACCCCGACGGCATGGCCGGCCAGACCCGCGTCAGCGTCCCACACCTGTCTGAAGGCCTGTGCGGCGCCAGCCGCCCAGGGCATTTCGAAGGGGTGGCAACCGTGGTGAGCAAACTGTTCAACATGGCTCAGCCGGATCTGGCCGTATTTGGTCAGAAGGACTACCAGCAACTGGCGGTCATTCGCGCCATGGTGCATGACCTGAACATGCCAATCCAGATTATCGGCGAGCCTACCGTGCGTGCTGATGACGGACTCGCGCTGTCCTCCCGCAACGGCTACCTCACCGAGGAGCAGCGCGCTATCGCGCCCGTGCTCTACCGCAGCCTGAGCCAGATTGCAGCAGCGATCGAAGCCGGAGACAGGGATTTCGCCAAGCTGGGCGCCGAACAGATCCAACAGATAGAAGCCGCTGGAATGCGCATGGATTACCTGGAGATCCGTCAGGGCCAGCATTTGCGCCCGGCCACGACCGAGGATCGCGACGTGGTAATACTGGTAGCCGCCTATCTGGGCGCCACCCGGTTGATCGACAATCTACATCTGAATTTGAACCCGTAAGCCCCCCGCCTGTTGCACTGCCTGATGCGCCGGTATAAAAAAGTACCGGCCACAGCGCAGACAAAGCCAAGACAGATCGACACGCTAGGTTTAATGTAATCGCCCTACGCTATTTGTTGGCGTTGACACTGCTGACCAGAACCTGTCTTTTCATCGTTCTCGTTATAGAAAAGCCGGACGTTCCGGGCTTTCAAGTGTCCTAAAGGCAGTCCCCGTAATAAAAAGGAAACCCGCAGCGATGGCGTATTACCGCACCCCTCATGACGTTACCGCTCTGCCCGCCTGGCAAGCGCTCAATCAACACCGCCAAGCCATGCAGGATTTCAGCATGCGCGAAGCCTTTAATGCCGACCCCCAGCGCTTTAACCAGTTCACCCTGAGCAGCTGCGGGCTGTTCCTGGATTACTCGAAAAACCTGATCACCCGCGAAACCCGCGACCTGCTGGTGGGCCTGGCCAACGAAGTCGACCTTCAAGGTGCGATCAAGGCGCTGTTCAACGGCGAACCGGTCAACTCCTCCGAAGGCCGCCCTGCGCTGCACACCGCCCTGCGCCGCCCGGTGGGCGACAAGTTGTCGGTCAACGGCGTGAACATCATGCCCGACGTGCACAAGGTGCTGAATCAGATCACCGACCTGGTGGGCCGCATCCACGACGGCCTGTGGCGTGGTTACACCGAGAAGCCAATCACCGACGTGGTGAACATCGGTATCGGTGGCTCGTTCCTCGGCCCCGAGCTGGTGTCTGAAGCTCTGCTGTCCTACGCCCATAAAGGCGTGCGCTGCCATTACCTGGCGAACATCGACGGCAGTGAGTTCCACGAACTGACCATGAAGCTGCGCGCCGAGACCACGCTGTTCATCGTCTCGTCGAAATCCTTCAACACCCTCGAAACCCTGAAAAACGCCCAGGCAGCCCGCGCCTGGTACCTGGCCCAGGGTGGTTCGGAAGCCGAGCTGTATCGTCACTTCATCGCCGTTTCGAGCAACAACGCCGCAGCCGTGGCTTTCGGGATCCGCGAAGAAAACATCTTCCCGATGTGGGACTGGGTCGGTGGCCGTTACTCGTTGTGGTCGGCTATCGGCTTGCCTATTGCCTTGGCTATCGGCATGTCCAACTTCAAGGAGCTGCTGTCCGGTGCCTACACCATGGACCAGCATTTCCAGACCGCACCGTTCGAGCAGAACATGCCCGTGCTGCTGGCCTTGCTGGGCGTGTGGTACGGCAACTTCTGGGGCGCGCAAAGCCACGCGATCCTGCCGTACGACCACTACCTGCGTAACATCACCAAGCACTTGCAACAGTTGGATATGGAATCCAACGGCAAAAGCGTTCGCCAGGACGGTACGCCGGTTTCCACCGATACCGGCCCGGTTATCTGGGGTGGCGTAGGTTGCAACGGCCAGCATGCTTACCACCAGCTGCTGCACCAGGGCACCCAACTGATTCCGGCCGACTTTATCGTGCCGATCGTCAGCTTCAACCCAGTGTCCGACCACCATCAGTGGCTGTACGCCAACTGCCTGTCCCAGAGCCAGGCACTGATGCTCGGCAAGACCCTCAGCGAAGCCGAAGCCGAGCTGCGTGAAAAGGGCCTGCCAGAGGCAGAGGTAGAGAAGCTGGCACCGCACAAGGTGATCCCGGGTAATCGTCCGAGTAATACCATTGTGGTGGAACGCATCAGCCCCCGTCGTTTGGGCGCACTGGTGGCCATGTATGAACACAAAGTGTTCGTGCAGAGCGTCATCTGGGGCATCAACGCCTTCGACCAATGGGGCGTGGAGCTGGGCAAGGAACTGGGCAAGGGCGTCTACAACCGCTTGACCGGCACTGAAGAAGAGCCGGCCGACGATGCCTCGACCCAGGGTTTGATCAACTACTTCCGTGGTCGTCACCGCGGCTGATCTGATCCCAGGAGGCCAACGTCCGTTTGGACGTTGGCCTTGAACCCACTCTCCACTGGGCGCATCTTTATCGCTTGTCGCAAAACAAGAATAAGGATCCCCCATGTTCGATATCAGCACGTTTCCCACCGCCGATGCCGTCCGCCGGGCTGCGCAGCTCAGTCAAGAGGACTATCAGCGCCTCTACCGCCAATCCATCGAGCAACCCGACACGTTCTGGGCCGAACAGGCCAGACGTTTTCTAGACTGGATCACTCCCTGGAACAGCGTCCAGCAATCGGACATCAAGACCGGTGCCGCCCAATGGTTTTCCGGTGCTCAACTGAACGTCAGTTACAACTGCATCGACCGTCACCTGGCCGAGCGCGCCGAACAACCGGCCTTCATCTGGGAAGGCGATGATCCGACAAAGTCGTCCAAAATCACCTACCGCCAACTGCATCAAAACGTCTGCCGCCTGGCCAATGTGCTGAAAAGCCGTGGTGTTAAAAAGGGCGACCGCGTGTGCATCTACATGCCAATGATCCCCGAAGCGGCTTACGCGATGCTGGCCTGTACGCGTATTGGCGCCGTGCATTCAGTGGTATTTGGTGGTTTCTCACCGGACGCCTTGCGTGATCGGATTCTCGACGCTGACTGCCGCACGGTGATCACCGCCGACGAAGGCATGCGCGGTGGCAAGGCCGTAGCCTTGAAAAAGAACGTCGACAAGGCCCTGGCCAGTTGCCCGGATGTCAGCACCGTGCTGGTGGTGCAACGCACTGGGGCAACAGTCGACTGGGTTGAAGGGCGTGACCTGAGGTATCAACAGGCGCTGGATGCCGTAAGCGATAACTGCCCGCCCGAGCCCATGGGCGCCGAAGACCCGCTGTTTATCCTCTACACCTCCGGCAGCACCGGCAAACCCAAAGGCGTGCTGCACACTACTGGCGGCTACCTGCTGCAAGCGGCGATGACCTTCAAGTACGTGCTCGACTACCGCGACGGCGAAGTATTCTGGTGTACCGCCGATGTCGGCTGGGTCACAGGCCACAGCTATATCGTCTACGGGCCGCTGGCCAATGGCGCCACTTCACTGATGTTCGAGGGCGTACCGAGCTACCCGGACAGTTCGCGGTTCTGGCAGGTGATCGACAAGCATCAGGTCAATATCTTCTACACCGCACCGACCGCCTTGCGTGCCTTGATGCGTGAGGGACCTGGCCCACTCGAGAACACCTCCCGCGCCAGCCTGCGACTGCTGGGGAGTGTCGGTGAACCGATCAACCCGGAAGCCTGGGATTGGTACTTCAATGCAGTGGGTGAACAACGCTGCCCGATTGTCGACACCTGGTGGCAGACCGAAACCGGCGGCATCATGCTCAGCCCGCTGGTCAGCGCTCAGCGCATTAAACCAGGCTGTGCCACCCAGCCGATGTTTGGCGTGCAGCCGGTACTGCTCGATGAGCAAGGCAAGGAAATCAGCGGCGCCGGCAGTGGTGTACTCGCAATCAAGTCCAGCTGGCCGGGGCAGATCCGCAGCGTGTATGGCGACCCGCAACGGATGATCGACACCTACTTCAAACCCTATCCCGGCTACTACTTCACCGGCGACGGCGCACGGCGGGACGAGGACGGCGACTACTGGATCACTGGGCGCATCGATGATGTGATCAACGTCTCCGGCCATCGTATTGGCACCGCAGAGGTGGAGAGCGCCCTTGTGCTGCACGACAGCGTGGCAGAGGCCGCCGTGGTGGGTTACCCCCATGACGTCAAAGGCCAGGGCATCTACGCCTTCGTCACCCCCATGAATGGCGTAGAGCCGAGCGACGACTTGAAAAAACACCTGCTGGATCTGGTGAGCAAGGAAATCGGCAGCTTCGCCAAGCCGGAGCTGATCCAATGGGCGCCGGCCTTGCCGAAAACCCGCTCAGGCAAGATCATGCGGCGCATTCTGCGCAAGATCGCCTGCAACGAGCTGGACAGCCTGGGAGATACCTCGACCCTGGCCGATCCCAGCGTCGTCGAAGGCTTGATCGACAAGCGCCTGAACCGATAGGAAACCCGAGTCGCCATGGAATTTATTCGCAGCCGCATCGAAACCCAGCTCATGAGCTTGACCGGGGTGTCCCTGGGCCAGTTTGACCTGGAAAACCCCAAGGGTGATCCAGGTCTGTTCGGGCCGGACTCGGTGAGCTGGAAGGTCCATGGTGACTTCAGCAGCATGTTGATCGGCGGCATCAGCGCCTTGATGCTGCAGGCATTGCACCCACTGGCATTGGCGGGCGTCTGGGACCATTCGAGCTTTCGCGAGGACATGCTCGGGCGCTTGCGGCGTACCTCGCAGTTCATCTCCGGCACCACCTTCGGCTGCCGCCGCGACGCCGAATGGCTAATCGAAAAAGTACGCACCATTCACCTGCAAGTGGTCGGCCACGCCCCCGACGGCCGCCCCTACGCCGCCAGCGACCCGGAATTGCTGACCTGGGTGCATGTGGCAGAGGTCAGCAACTTCCTCGCCGCCCACCTGCGTTATTGCAACCCGGATTTATCCCCAAGGGATCAGGACCGGTACTACACCGAAATCGCCCTGGTGGCCGAACAGCTTGGTGCCCGCCACGTACCGCGCTCACGCCAGGAAATTGCCGACTACCTTGAGCGTATTCGCCCGCAGTTGCTGTGTGACGAACGCAGCCATGAAGTCATGCGCCTACTGCTCAATGCGCCCTCCCCCAGTACCCTCGCCAAACCTTTCGGTTCGCTGATGATGCAGGCGGGTATCGACCTGCTGCCGGACTGGGCCAGCGACATGCTTGGGCAAAAACAGAGCCCGCTGCAACGTCAATTGATCCGGGTCGGCGTCAAGCGCAGTGCACCGATGTTGCGCTGGGCAATGCGCAACGGATCGATGCAGCGGGCCCACAGGCGAATGGGCCTCCTGTAGCCATAACTGTTAAACTCCCGCGCCCCCAATCACCCAGCAAGGCGCGCTCCATGTCTTCCTTGAATCAGGCGCTGCGCGCCGCCCTCGATCATCGCCAAGACTTGCTTGCCGAGCTGCATCAGCAAGGCACCGACTGCTATCGGCTATTCCATGGCAGCCAGGAAGGCGCCGGTGGGCTGACGGTCGACCGTTATGGCCCACAATTGCTGGTGCAAAGCTTCCACCAAGCGCTGGACAGCGAGGCCTTGCAGGAACTGCATCAAATCATCAACCAGTACCTGGGCCTGGAATTGTTGCTGGTCTACAACGACCGCTCCCGCGGCAACTCGCGTATCGACCGGGAAGACACGGTCTACCGTGCCGAACCCGCCGCCCTGGAAGACCTGATCGGCCACGAATGGGGCCTCAATTACCGCGTGCGCGGCCGCCATGCCGGGCAAGACCCGCTGCTGTTCCTCGACCTGCGCAACACACGAGGCTGGGTCAAGGCTCATAGCGCCGGCAAAAGCGTACTGAACCTGTTCGCCTATACCTGCGGCGTGGGCTTGAGTGCCGCCGCCGGCGGTGCCCGTGAAGTGTGCAACCTCGATTTCGCCGAGGGCAATCTGGCGGTCGGCCAGGAAAATGGTCATCTCAATCCACAGTTGCCGGCAATGGAGTTTGTGCAATCCGACTACTTTCCAGCAATTCGCCAGCTGGCCGGCTTGCCGATCACCCAGCGTCGCGGACAGAAACTGCCGAGTTACCCGCGACTGGAACAACGCCAATATGATCTGGTACTGCTCGACCCTCCGGCCTGGGCCAAAAGCGCCTTCGGTACGGTCGACCTGTTGCGCGACTACCAAAGCCTGCTCAAGCCGGCGCTGCTGACCACCGCCGATAACGGTGTGCTGATCTGCTGCAATAACCTGGCAAAAGTCAGCATGGACGACTGGCGCGACCAAGTGCTGCGCTGCGCCGAAAAGGCCGGGCGGCCGGTCCGCGACTGGAAAACCATGACGCCTGGCGCGGACTTTCCCTCCCAGGACCAGCAGCCACCACTGAAGACGCTGATACTGCAACTGTAAGACTTGTCCTGAAAGAGTCGACTGACAGGAATAAAGGTACGGTTCTTCGGAACCGTAAACCCGTGCCATACTCCAAGGCACTTCTGATCGACAAAGATGGCGCCTCACATGCCCAAAGGATTGATACGCGCCGCTGGCGCCTTGCTGACCGCCCTTGCACTGTATAGCTTGCTGGGCTTCCTGATTCTCCCCGGCATTGCCCTTCGCGTGGCCAACCAACAGTTGGCCAATTACGCTACGGTGCCGGCGCACATTGAGCGTATCGAGCTCAACCCGTTCAGCCTTGAACTGACCTTGTGGGGCCTGAAAATCGGCGAACCCGGCAAGGATCAAGTGGGTTTTGAACGTCTCTACGCCAACCTGCAGATCGACAGCCTCTGGACGCGCGCCCTGCACCTGGCCGACGTGCAGCTGGACAAGCCCAAGACTGAAATCCTGTTCGACAAGTCCGGCACGCTCAATCTGGCGCAATTGTTCAAGCTGCCGCCCAGCGATCCGACACCGGTTGACCCAAACAGCAAGCCATTCCCGCTACGCATCGAAAGCATCAAACTGGCTGGCGGTTATGTACATTTTGAAGACTTGCGTCCCAGCGAACCGATTGAGTTTCTCTACGACAAACTCGACTTCGAGCTGAAAAATCTCAGCACCCTGCCCGAAGACAATGCCGACATGACCTTGGTCGCTGCCGGCCCCGAAGGCGGCCAGATCGACTGGACAGGCAACTTCAGCCTGGTGCCGATTGCCTCCGAAGGTAAATTGAAGGTAACCGACGGCAAGATGAAAGTCTGGTGGCCGTATGTGCGTGACGCTCTGCCGCTGGTTCTGGAAGACGGCATCCTCAACTTCAGCACCGACTACAAGCTGAACCTGGCCAAAGAAACCGAACTGAACCTGACCAACGTCTCCGCAAGCATCGCGCCGTTTGCCATCAAGGCGCCAGATGGCCGGCCACTGGCCCGCCTGGAGCGCCTGGACGTCAGTGAAACCACCGTAGACTTGGCCAAGCAGCAAGTCATCGTCGGCAAGATTCGTAGCAACAAGCTCGAAACCTGGGCCGCCCGTGAAGCCGATGGCCAACTGGACTGGCAGAAACTGTTCGCCAGCCAGCCGAGCAAGCCTGCCGCAGCTCCTGAACCTGCTACGGCACCGGCCACCGCTGACTCACCAAAACCAGCACCAGCAGCCCCCAGCAAACCTTGGCAAGTGCTGCTCAAGGACGTTCAGTTGCGCAACTACCAGGTGCATCTGGCTGACCGTCAGGTAAATCCTGCAGTAGCCCTGGAGTTGGGTCCACTGAATCTCGACCTGCAGAATTTCGACAGCCTCAACCAGAGCCCCTTTACCCTCAAGCTCGACACCGGTCTGGGCAAACAGGGCAAGATTCAGGCTGCCGGTGAGGTCAACCTCAACCCCATCAGTGCCAAGCTGAAAGTCGACACCAAGGACATCGACCTGCGGGTCGCCCAGTCCTATATCAGCCCGTTCATCCGCCTGGAACTGCGCAGCGGCATGCTCGGCAGCAACCTCGACGTGAACCTCAAGAGCACTGAGCCCTTGGCCTTCCAGGTCACCGGCCGTGCCCAAGTGGACCAGTTGCATACCCTGGACACCCTCAAGACCCGCGACTTCCTGAAATGGCAGCGGCTGGTGCTCGAAGGTGTGAATTATCAGCACGGCAACAGCCTATCCATCGACAAGGTCAACCTGCTGCAGCCCTACGCGCGCTTCATGATCAATGATGATCGCACCACCAACATCGACGACCTGCTGATTCCCCAGCCTGCCAACAGCGGCGCCAAGACGGCAGCCAAGCCTGCGGCCAGCACGGAAAAACCACTGGGCATCCATATTGGTCAAATTGCGATCAACGACGGCTCGGCCAACTTCGCCGACTTCAGCCTGACCCCGAACTTTGCCACGGCTATCCAGCAACTCAACGGTCAGATCGGCACCATTGACAGTCGCGCGGCCAAACCGGCCAGCGTCGACATCAAGGGCAAGGTCGACCGCTATGCGCCAGTCACCATTAAGGGCAGCGTGAACCCGTTTGATCCAATGGCGGCGCTGGACATCGCCACCAGTTTCAAACGTGTCGAACTGACCACCCTGACCCCGTACTCCGGCAAGTTCGCCGGGTTCCGCATCCGCAAGGGCCGGCTCAACCTGGACCTGCACTACCTCATCACCAAGGGCCAGTTGAAAGCCGAGAACAAGGTGGTGATCGAGCAACTGCAGCTGGGTGAGAAGGTCGACAGCGCCGACGCCGTAGACTTGCCGATTCGCCTGGCGATTGCCCTGCTCAAGGACTCTGATGGCAAAATCTCCATTGAGCTGCCAGTAACCGGCGACTTGAACAACCCACAATTCAGCGTGATGCCGATTGTCTGGCAGACCCTGCGTAACCTGGTGGTGCGTGCGGCTACGGCGCCCTTCAAGTTTATTGGCGGGCTGATTAGTGGCGGGCCGGAAGACCTTGGTAGCGTGTCATTTGCGGCAGGCTCCAGCGAGTTAAGCAAGGATGCCGAGTCAGCACTGAACAGCCTCTCCAAGGCGCTCAAGGAGCGTCCTGCCCTACGCCTGGAAATTGAAGGAACCGCCGCAGCCAGCAGTGACGGCCCGCTTCTGGCCGGCCAGCGACTGGAGCGTGAGTACCAGTACAACTACTACAAGATGCTCCAGCGCCGAGGAGACAAGGTTCCAGCCCAGGCGTCGCTATTGGACGTACCGGAAAGCGCAAAGGGCCCGCTCCTCGAAGGGATCTACCGCACCCGACTGAAACAACAGCCACCGGCCGAATGGAAGGACCTGAGCACGGCAGACCGCACCGCGAAGCTGCGGGACGGCGTGATCGCGTTCTGGAGCTCCAGTGACGTGCTGCTACGACAACTGGGGCAGGACCGCGCTGGCGCCATCAAGGACTATCTGGTGGACAAGGGCCAGCTGGAGGATGAGCGGGTTTACTTCATTGATGCCAACCTGGGGCAGGCCGAGAAAGATGGTCGGGTGGTAACACCCATGCATCTGGAGGCGGAATAAGCCCAGCCTGTTGGGTACCCGTGGCGAGGGGGCTTGCCCCCCGTTGGGCTGCGAAGCGGCCCCAATAAGATCATCGCAGTCATTCAGGTAAGACGCAGTAGCACTGGTACAAGCGTCCCGCCAGCCCCTCCTGATTTCCCCTACCCAATAGAACAGGCCCCGACACAAGTGCCGGGGCCTGCAATGACCACATCCGTGTGGTCGGTCGCATGAACCTGTCAGGTGCATTGAGTGGATATCTACCTCACTCGTTGCCGCCTTCGCCCAGTTCAGGCGATTCGTTAAGCGTTATTCTGCTTTCAGGCCATCGGCCGAAACAGCTTTAACGCCTTTGATTTTCTTGGCGATGGCTACAGCTGTAGTTTTCTGCGCTTCAGTGATAGCAACGGTCGAAGACAGGGAAACTACGCCTTTGTTGGTTTCGACTTTGATGTCGGTGCCAGGAATGCCTTTCTCGGTCACCAGGTCACTCTTCACTTTGGTGGTGATCCAGGTGTCGGAGGTCGCTTCTTTGGCTTTGGTCACTTCACCGGCCGCTACAACCATTGGCGCCTGGGAAGTTTGTGCAAAGGCCACGTTGGCCATGGTCAGGGTCAGAGCGGTGGCAGTTGCAGCAGCGATAGCGAACTTCTTCATACGAGTAACTCCTGTTTTATCGAAAGTCTGCAGCGTGTAAACGTTGATGCTGCAGGGTTACCAGTACTATTGCAGGCGTTGTGCCAAGTTCGGAAATCAATAAAAGCACTTATAAATCAACAGCTTACAAAAATACCCAATTTTCGAAATCGTGCAACTTGCATGAAGCAGATCGTGCCTGCATGCAAGTTGCGGCTTTACGCCAGGCTAAACGGCTGATTTCACGACACTTTCCCGCGCCCATAAAAAAAGGACTCCGAAGAGTCCTTTTTCAGCTTGAAGCGACGGGGTAATTAAACGCCCGAAGCCTTGGCTGCTGCTACGTCCTTGATGGACAGCTTGATACGGCCGCGGTTGTCCACGTCCAGTACCAGCACTTCCACTTCCTGGCCTTCTTTCAGAATGTCGGTCACTTTCTCAACACGAGCGTCGCTCAGCATGGAGATGTGAACCAGACCGTCTTTGCCCGGCAGGATGTTGACGAATGCGCCGAAGTCGACGATACGCTCAACTTTACCGACGTAGATCTTGCCGATCTCGGCTTCAGCGGTGATGCCCAGAACGCGCTGACGCGCGGCTTCTGCGGCTTCCTTGGTTTCGCCGAAGATCTTGATCGAGCCGTCGTCTTCGATATCGATCGAAGCCTTGGTCTCTTCACAGATCGCACGGATGGTCGCGCCGCCTTTACCGATGACATCACGGATTTTGTCGGTGTCGATTTTCATCGCGATCATGGTCGGAGCATTTTCCGACAGCTCGGTGCGGGACTGACCAATGATCTGGTTCATCTGGCCAAGGATGTTCAGGCGGGCGTCCAGGGCTTGGCCCAGAGCGATCTCCATGATTTCTTCGGTGATGCCTTTGATCTTGATGTCCATCTGCAACGCGGTAACACCTTTGGCGGTACCGGCTACTTTGAAGTCCATGTCGCCCAGGTGGTCTTCGTCACCCAGGATGTCGGTCAGGATGGCGAACTTCTCGCCTTCTTTAACCAGACCCATGGCGATACCGGCAACTGGCGCCTTCATTGGTACGCCAGCGTCCATCAGAGCCAGGGAAGCACCACAGACCGAAGCCATGGAGCTGGAACCGTTGGACTCGGTGATTTCCGACACAACACGAATGGTGTACGGGAACACGTCAGCGGCAGGCAGCATGGCTGCAATCGAACGACGGGCCAGACGGCCGTGACCGATTTCGCGACGACCAGCGCCACCCATGCGACCACACTCACCTACCGAGAACGGAGGGAAGTTGTAGTGCAGCATGAACGGGTCTTTTTTCTCGCCTTCCAGGGTGTCCAGCAGTTGTGCGTCACGGGCGGTGCCCAGAGTCGCGACTACCAGAGCCTGAGTTTCGCCACGGGTGAACAGAGCCGAACCGTGAGTCTTAGGCAGAACACCGACTTCGATGTTCAGAGGACGCACGGTCTTAGTGTCGCGGCCGTCGATACGTGGCTTGCCGTTTACGATGTTTTCGCGAACGGTGCGGTATTCGATTTCGCCGAAAGCTGCTTTGACTTCGCTGGACGAAGGCTGGCCTTCTTCACCGGACAGTTTGGCAACAACCTGGTCCTTCAACTCACCCAGGCGAGCGTAACGGTCAGCCTTGATGGTGATGGTGTAAGCCTGGGAGATCGCGTCGCCGAACTCGGCACGGATAGCGCCCAGCAGAGCAGTGGCTTCAGGCTGTGGAGCCCAGGTCCAGGTTGGCTTGGCAGCTTCGGCGGTCAGCTCTTTAACGGCGTTGATCACAACCTGGAACTCGTCGTGAGCAAACAGTACGGCACCCAACATCTGGTCTTCGGTCAGCTCTTTGGCTTCCGATTCAACCATCAATACGGCTTCCGAAGTACCGGCAACGACCATGTCCAGGCTCGAAGCTTTCTGTTGTTCGTAAGTCGGGTTCAGCAGGTAGCCGGTGCTTTCGTGGAATGCAACGCGAGCTGCGCCGATCGGGCCATCGAAAGGAATACCGGAGATGGCCAGGGCGGCCGAGGTGCCGATCATCGCAGCGATGTCCGGATCGGTCTTCTTGCTGGTGGAAACGACGGTGCAGACAACCTGCACTTCGTTCATGAAGCCTTCTGGGAACAGCGGACGGATCGGACGGTCGATCAGTCGGGAAGTCAGGGTTTCTTTCTCGGAAGGACGGCCTTCACGCTTGAAGAAACCACCAGGGATCTTACCGGCAGCGTAAGTCTTTTCCTGGTAGTGAACGGAAAGAGGGAAGAAGCCTTTGCTTGGATCAGCGGTCTTGGCGCCTACAACGGTCACCAATACGGTGACGTCGTCGTCAACGGTGACCAGCACTGCGCCGGAGGCTTGACGGGCGATACGGCCTGTCTCGAGGGTAACGGTCGACTGACCAAACTGGAATTTTTTGATAACCGGGTTCACGGTGTCCTACCTTCTTTGTGGCTCTTGGGGAACTTGTCTTCTTGCGAAATTCTTGGGCAATGTCGGGAATCGGCCCAACGCCTGTCCAGGGTAAAACGTGTATCCAGATAAAACTTGAGGCTGGAAGCCTGCCATGGGCCAGCGGGAATCCCACTGACACACGGCAAACAACCAACCTCTAGCGCAATCGCTGATTAGCGACGCAGACCCAGGCGACCGATCAGAGCCTGATAACGACCCAGATCCTTGCCTTTCAGGTAGTCCAGCAGCTTACGACGCTGGTTTACCATGCGGATCAGACCACGACGGGAGTGGTGATCTTTACCGTTGGCCTTGAAGTGACCTTGCAGCTTGTTGATGTTGTGGGTCAGCAGTGCAACTTGCACTTCTGGCGAACCAGTGTCACCAACAGCTTGCTGGTAGTCAGCTACGATTTGTGCTTTTTCTTGAACGTCGAGAGCCATGAGGCAATCCTTTTATCAGGAAACCACCCAAAGGGCGATTTCAACAGGCCAGGGACAAATCCCTGTATCTAAAAATGAGTAGTGACCATGCCTGCTAACAGCCACCCTCGTTCCAGTTTGTGTAAAAGCTGCTGCGTTTGGTAATCCTGCGTCAAAAACAGGCTCGGAATGCTCATTAACAGCAGTTAACTCCGCCTCCTCGCCTGTTTTTTCCTTGTCTTACCTTCGCTCGCGACGCTTTTACCTCAAACTGGTTCCGGTCATTCTGACCGAATCAGTCGACGCGGCGCGATGCGCCCGTCTTCGCTCACTTCACCGATACCGATAAAGCGACCGTTGTGATCCTGTACTCGCACCATGCCGAACTTCGGGGCATCCGGTGCACGGACCGGCTGGCCGTTAAGCCAGTAGAACGCGCTGTGCTCCGAGAAGTGCAGCAATGGCCAATCCAGCAAACCGCTGTCCGATGGCATCAGGAAGCGATCAACCGCTTCGTTACCGCCTTCGGCGTGTACGGCTTCCAGCTCTTCCAACGTGACCGTCTGGGCCAGGGTGAAAGGTCCGGCCTGGGTGCGTCGCAGTTCTGCAACGTACGCGCCACAGCCAAGTTGCTCACCGATATCTTCCACCAGGGTACGGATATAGGTGCCTTTGCTGCAGTCCACCGACAACCGGGCGGTGTCGCCTTCACAGGCGAGCAATTCCAAGCGCGCAATAGTAACAGAACGTGGTTCGCGCTCCACTACTTCGCCCGCACGTGCCAGCTTGTAAAGAGGCTGGCCATCACGCTTAAGAGCCGAGTACATCGGCGGTATCTGACTGATTTTTCCGCGAAAAGCAGGTAAAGCAGCTTCGATATCAGCACGACCAACGGTCACGTCCCGAACCTGCAAAACATCACCTTCGGCGTCTGCCGTGGTGGTGGTCTTGCCCAGTTGCATCAGGGTTTCGTAACCCTTGTCGGAATCAAGCAGGTATTGCGAGAACTTGGTGGCCTCGCCAAAGCACAACGGCAAGACACCGGTGGCCAGGGGATCAAGGCTGCCAGTATGTCCGGCCTTCTCGGCATTGAGCAGCCAGCGGACTTTCTGCAAGGCGGCATTGGAGGTAAAGCCAATGGGCTTGTCCAGCAGAATGATACCGCTGACGTTACGACGGATACGTTTGACCTGAGCCACCGATTACTCCTTGGCGTCTTCAGGTGTGGACGCTTCCGGGTGCTGGTTGTCTTCAGCCACGGCCCGCTCGATCAGTGCCGACAGATGCGCGCCACGCACGACGCTTTCGTCGTAGTGGAAGTGCAACTGAGGAACGCTGCGCAGCTTCATTTCACGGGCCAACTGCATGCGCAGGAAGCCTGCGGCTGAGTTGAGCACCTTGATGCTTTGCGCGATTTCTTCGGCGCTGTCCTGGCCCATCACCGTGATGAAGATCTTGGCATGACCAACGTCACGGCTGACTTCAACGGCGGTGATGGTGACTAGGCCAACACGTGGATCTTTTACTTCACGACGGATCAACTGTGCCAGCTCACGCTGCATCTGATCGCCGATACGTTGGGTACGGCTGTATTCTTTTGCCATGTCTTGTTACCTGTTACTGCCACACGGTGAAACCCGTGGGGTCTGAAAGCGGCAAACGCCCGGCCTGACAAAAGCCAGACCGGGCGTTGCGTTTAGAGTCCGGACGCCGCGCCAGGCATTTGCATGCCCGGGCGCCGCGTGGCCCTCGAAGTGCGAGAGTTAGAGGCTGCGAGCAACCTGAACCTTCTCGTAAACTTCGATCTTGTCGCCAGCTTTGACGTCGTTGTAGCTCTTGACGCCGATACCGCACTCCATGCCGGCACGCACTTCGGAAGCGTCATCCTTGAAGCGGCGCAGGGATTCCAGCTCGCCTTCGAAGATAACGATGTCTTCACGCAATACACGGATTGGACGGTTACGGTGCACAACACCTTCAATAACCATACAACCGGCGATCGCACCGAATTTCGGCGAGCGGAACACATCGCGAACTTCAGCAATACCCAGGATGTTTTCCCGGACGTCGCTGCCAAGCATGCCGGTAAGGGCCTTCTTGACGTCTTCGATGATGTCGTAGATGACGTTGTAGTAACGCATGTCCAGACCTTCCTGCTCGACGATCTTCCGTGCGCCAGCATCGGCACGCACGTTGAAGCCGAACAGTACAGCGTTGGAAGCGAGTGCCAGGTTGGCGTCGGACTCGGTGATACCACCGACACCGCCACCGACAACACGCACTTGCACTTCGTCGTTACCCAGGCCATTCAAGGCGCCGTTCAACGCTTCGAGGGAACCACGAACGTCAGATTTGAGGACGATGTTGAGCGTCTTCTTCTCTGCCTGGCCCATGTTCTCGAAGATGTTTTCCAGCTTGCCGGCGTGAGCACGGGCCAGCTTGACTTCGCGGAACTTGCCTTGACGGAACAGAGCCACTTCACGGGCTTTCTTCTCGTCCGACAGCACGCTCATCTCGTCGCCAGCGTCCGGGGTACCGTCCAGGCCGAGGATCTCGACAGGGATGGAAGGACCGGCTTCTTTGATTGGCTTGCCGTTCTCGTCGAGCATGGCACGTACACGGCCGTAGTTCGAACCAACCAGGACCATGTCGCCTTGGCGCAGGGTGCCGTCTTGAACCAGAACGGTTGCAACCGGGCCACGACCTTTGTCGAGACGCGACTCAACCACAACACCACGACCCGGGGCCGATGGAGTTGCTTTCAGTTCGAGAACTTCGGCTTGCAGCAGAACAGCTTCGAGCAGTTCGTCTACGCCGGTACCGACTTTCGCCGAAACCGAAACGAACGGCGTATCACCGCCCCACTCTTCGGAAGTCACGCCATGAACCGACAGTTCGCTACGGATGCGATCAAGATCGGCGCCCGGCTTGTCGATTTTGTTCACTGCAACAACCAGTGGAACACCAGCGGCCTTGGCGTGCTGGACAGCTTCAATGGTCTGCGGCATTACGCCGTCGTCCGCTGCAACTACCAGGATCACGATGTCGGTCGCCTTGGCACCACGGGCACGCATTGCGGTAAACGCGGCGTGACCTGGGGTGTCGAGGAAGGTGACCATGCCGCGTTCAGTTTCAACGTGGTATGCACCGATGTGCTGGGTGATGCCGCCGGCTTCGCCTGCAGCTACCTTGGCACGACGGATATAGTCGAGCAGCGAGGTCTTACCATGGTCAACGTGGCCCATTACGGTCACGACTGGCGCACGGGAGAAGGTCTCGCCTTCAAACTTCAGGGACTCAGCCAGGGAATCTTCCAGGGCAGTGTCGCTGACCAGGGTCACTTTGTGGCCCAGCTCTTCGGCTACCAGTTGAGCAGTTTCCTGATCAAGCACCTGGTTGATGGTCGCTGGAGTACCCAGTTTGAACATGAACTTGATGATTTCAGCAGCCTTGACCGACATCTGATTGGCGAGATCGCCAACAGTGATGGTCTCGCCGATCTGCACATCACGCACGACAGGGCCGGTTGGGCTCTGGAAACCGTGGGCGTTGCGCTTCTTCAGCTTGGCCTTGCCGCGACCACCGCGACGGAAGCTGTCGCTTTCTTCGTCGGTAGTACGTGGAGCAACCCGTGGCGCTGGCGCCTTCTCTTTGACCGAAGCACGATGTGGAGCGTTTTTGCGCTCGCCATCGCCACTGCCACGACGATTGTTATCGTCGGCACGTGGTTTGTCCGGACGACGAGGTTCGTCGCGCTTCCGAGCATCGGCTGCAGGAGCAGGTGCTGCGGCAACCGGAGCGGCCTCACGTACAGGCTCTACAGACGCGCTAGGCGCGGCAACCGCGTCAGTACCAGCAGGTTGCGCAGCAGTAGGCTGGCGACGCGCTTCTTCTTCGGCGCGACGCTTGGCTTCTTCTTCAGCCTTCTGACGAGCAGCATTTTCTACTGCGCGACGCTCTTCCAGTTCGCGTTTGCGCTCGGCTTCGATTTCTTCCGGGCTGCGCTGTACGAAGACTTTCTTCTTACGCACTTCAACGCTGATGCTCTTGCTACCAGCAACACGCAGTGTGCTGGTGGTTTTGCGCTGCAATGTAATCTTGCGCGGTTCTTCCACTTTCGCCTTGTGGCTGCTCTTCAAGTGAGTCAGCAAAGACTGCTTCTCACTATCGCTCACACCTTCATCGGCGGCGGTGTGCGGCAGACCTGCCTCACGCATCTGCTGCAACAGGCGCTCTACCGGTGTTTTGACCTCATCGGCCAGTTGTTTCACCGTGACTTGCGTCATGCACTTCTCTCCTCAGGCCGCGCCTAATTACTCGAACCAATGGGCTCGGGCGGCCATGATCAACTTGCCGGCACGATCATCGTCAATGCCGTCGATGTCGAGCAGGTCGTCAATAGACTGCTCGGCCAGGTCTTCGCGGGTAATTACGCCGCGCACCGCCAGTTCCATCGCCAAATCCTTGTCCATACCCTCAAGCGAGAGCAGGTCTTCGGCCGGATGGGCGTCTGCCAGCTTTTCCTCAGTAGCGATGGCTTTAGTCAACAAACGATCCTTGGCCCGAGCGCGAAGCTCGTTGACGGTGTCTTCGTCAAAGCCGTCGATGTTGAGCATTTCTTCCAACGGTACGTAGGCAATCTCTTCCAGGCTGGTAAAGCCTTCATCTACCAGCACCTGCGCCAGGTCTTCGTCGACTTCCAGCTCGTCGATGAAGTTGCGCAGGATGTCACCGGTTTCTGCTTGCTGCTTAGCCTGGATGTCCGATTCGGTCATCACGTTCAGGGTCCAACCAGTCAACTGGCTGGCCAAACGTACGTTCTGACCACCGCGACCAATGGCCTGAGCCAGATTGTCTGCGCCAACGGCGATGTCCATCGCATGGGCATCCTCGTCAACGATAATTGCCGCCACTTCTGCAGGCGACATGGCGTTGATCACGAACTGCGCCGGGTTGTCGTCCCACAGGACGATATCCACACGCTCACCGCCCAACTCGCCCGATACGGCCTGGACGCGCGAACCGCGCATGCCAATGCAAGCACCTTGCGGGTCGATACGCTTGTCCTTGGAGCGGACCGCGATCTTGGCACGCGAACCCGGATCGCGGGACGCAGCCATGACTTCGATCAGGCCTTCGGCAATTTCTGGCACTTCGATACGGAACAGCTCGATCAGCATTTCCGGCGCGGTACGCGACAGGATCAACTGAGGGCCGCGGTTCTCGGTGCGGATTTCCTTGAGCAACGCACGCAAACGCACGCCAACTCGGAAAGTTTCGCGGGAAATGATGTCTTCACGGGCCAGCAACGCTTCAGCGTTGTTACCCAGGTCAACGATCACATTGTCGCGGGTCACTTTTTTCACGGTGCCGGAGATGATTTCCCCCAGGCGCTCGCGATAGGCGTCAACGACTTGAGCACGTTCGGCTTCACGAACCTTTTGCACGATGACTTGCTTGGCAGTCTGTGCAGCAATACGGCCGAACTCGATGGACTCGATCTTTTCTTCGACGACCTCACCAACCTGAGCGCCTGGGTGCGTTTCAGCAACCTTGCTCGGCCAGGTTTCGATGGCCGGATCATCAAGATCGGCCTCTTCGACGACCGTCCAACGACGGAAAGTCTCATAGGCACCGGTGTGGCGATTGATTTCCACACGCAGATCAACTTCGTCTTCAAAACGCTTTTTGGTAGCAGTGGCCAGGGCCAGCTCCAGCGCTTCAAAAATCACGTTTGCCGGTACGCCCTTTTCATTGGATACCGACTCAACAACCAGCAGTACTTCTTTGCTCATCGTACGCCTCGCCTTTCGCAAGCCATTGGATCCGCGGGATCCGCGTCTCAGTCAAAACTGGGAATAATGTTGGCCTTGTCGATCATATCGATCGGCAACAGAAACTCATGGTCTTCAACCTGCACCACGACGTCCTGTTCTTCTACGCCGCGCAGAAGGCCCTGAAAGTTGCGCCGCCCTTCAAAGGGAGAGCGCAGCTTGATCTTCACTTGTTCACCGGCAAATTTTGCATACTGCTCAATAGTGAACAGTGGGCGTTCCATGCCAGGCGAGGAAACTTCGAGGGTGTACTCAACGGCAATCGGATCTTCAACATCCAGAACACCGCTGATCTGACGGCTGACAATGGCACAATCGTCCACCAGCACGCCGCCCTCTTTATCGATATAAACGCGCAACATTGAGTGGCGACCTTGAGCCGAAAACTCAATACCCCAGCATTCATAGCCTAGGGCCACGACCACCGGGGCCAACAAGGCCTGCAACTCTTCTAGCTTGCTCGACACCTGAACCCCCTCGTGCATGTATGTGCATGCTGTGCAAAATAAAAAAATGGGCGAAACGCCCATCCTTGAAACGCCGTCGAATAGCGGCGTTGAAAGTGTCCAGCTAACAAAAAGCCCCTTAAAAGGGGCTCCGCTAAAACTGGTTGCGGGGGCCGGATTTGAACCGACGACCTTCGGGTTATGAGCCCGACGAGCTACCAGACTGCTCCACCCCGCGACAAAGCTGGGGCGGAAGTATACGACCGATCCCTTACAGGGTCAATGTAACCTTCCACCTACAAGAAAGCCCGCAACAGCGGGCTCTCCTGATAATTGGTACCGAGAAGGGGACTCGAACCCCTACACCCTATGGGCACAACCACCTCAAGGTTGCGTGTCTACCAATTCCACCACCTCGGCAATACTACGTTTGAAACCCTTCTTACTTCTGCTCTTGAGCTGGAGGCACGTCAGTCGCTGGAGTAGCCGACTTTTGCTCTTGAAGCACCGGGACATCATCAGAAGCCGGTTTTGCTTTTGGTACTTCCAACACTGCTGGATTTGGGAGACCTACCTGAGTCAGCACATGAGCTTTCTCTTTAGCAAAGTAACCTAACCCCAAGCTGGTTATGAAGAAACCGGCGGCAAGTATAGCAGTAAACTTACTAAGAAAGGTAGAGGAACCTTGGCTTCCGAACACAGTATTTGAAGCACCTGCCCCGAAAGACGCACCAGCGTCCGCACCTTTACCCTGCTGCAGCAAAACCAGAGCAACTACGCCCAGCGCACCCAGCAGATGAAAAACAACGATGACTGTTTCCAGCATTTTTTCAGTTTCCCGCGGCGCGACAAATCGCACCGAACTCATCTGCATTCAGGGAAGCTCCACCAATGAGCCCCCCATCGATATCCGGCATGCCGAACAGTTCGACCGCATTGGCCGCCTTCACGCTGCCGCCGTATAGAAGCCGCACACCTCGTGCGACCTCAGAATTCTCTGCCGCCAACTGCGCACGAATGGCTGCATGCACATCCTGCGCCTGTTGCGGCGAAGCAGTCAGCCCGGTGCCAATGGCCCAGACCGGCTCGTAAGCAATTACTGCATTTGCAAAGGCACCGACTCCCAGCTCCTCAATGATACTGCCCAGCTGACGCCCGACAACCTCAAGAGTTTTTCCGGACTCGCGCTGCTCCAGGGTCTCCCCTATGCACAGCACCGGAACCAAGCCGCAAGCCTGTGCCGCCGCGAATTTTCGATTGAGTGTCCCATCACGCTCGCCCATCATCTGACGGCGCTCGGAGTGCCCAACAAGCACCAGGGAACATCCCGCATCAACCAATTGACTCGGTGCAATCTCACCGGTCAATGCACCTTGCATGGCTTCCACCGCAGAGTTCTGCGCGCCGACCTGAATCGACTTGCCTTTCAAGCCATCAATCACTTGATTGATATACAAGCAAGGCGGGAATACCGCGACATCAACACCGCTTGGCAAGGCCAAATGACGAAGGCCATTGATCAGCTCAGCGACACTGGCGCGGGTACCGTGCATTTTCCAGTTACCAGCTACCATAGTGCGACGCATGCTGTACCTCGTCGGTCAAAGTGGGCGCAGATGTTACCCAACCACATCATCACTGGCAAGCCGAATTCAGGCGCAAACTTCAGTTACCAGTTTTGCCAGCTCTTCGGCATAGCCACGAACCTGTGTTTCGTCCTCGCCTTCGACCATTACGCGAACCAGAGGCTCGGTGCCCGACTTGCGCAGCAAGACTCGCCCACGGCCTGCCATCGCCGCAGTAACACGCTCGCTAGCCTCTTTGACGGCCGGATGCTCGATAGGATTCGCACCGCCCGCAAAACGGACATTGAGCAGCACCTGCGGACATTTGCGCAGAGCCTGGCGAGCCTGGGCAAGGCTTTCCTCACGACGGCGCAGGGCCAGCAGCACCTGAAGTGCCGCGATGATCGCATCCCCAGTGGTGGTGTGCTGGAAGCAGACAACATGCCCCGAGTTCTCACCACCCACCTGCCAGTTGCGCTCCAGCAACTCAGCGATTACGTAACGATCGCCGACGTTGGCGCGCACGAACGGAATCCCCAAATCTGCCAGAGCCAGCTCCAACCCCAGATTACTCATCAAGGTGCCGACAACGCCACCTTGCAGCCTGTTACGCTCGTGCAAATCGCGGGCAATGATAAACAGCAGATCATCACCGTCGACAATCGCACCGGTGTGATCGACCATCAGCACTCGATCACCATCACCATCGAACGCGATACCCAGGTCGGCGTGCTCAGCCAAAACCGCAGCCTGCAACTGCCCCATATGGGTCGAGCCGCAATTGTCGTTGATGTTTAAACCGTTAGGCTGGGCCGATAGCACAGTAACTTGCGCACCCAGCTCCTTGAACACGCTGGGCGCCACCTTGTAAGTAGCACCGTGAGCGCAATCGATGACCAGCTTCAAGCCGGCAAAATTGGTACTGCTTGGTACGCTGCTTTTGCAAAACTCAATGTAACGACCGGAAGCGTCGTTAATTCGCGAGACCTTACCCAACTTGCCCGACTCGACGACGGTCATCGGCGCATCCAGCAACTCTTCGATCATGTGCTCGATCTCATCCGGCAGCTTGGTACCCTGCCCCGAGAAGAACTTGATGCCATTGTCATCATGCGGATTGTGCGAGGCGCTGATCACAATACCGGCTTCAGCGTGAAAGGTCCGCGTCAGGTAAGCGATCGCTGGTGTAGGCATAGGCCCCAGCAACATGACATCAGCGCCCGCAGCGGACAGGCCCGCCTCCAGCGCAGACTCAAACATATAACCCGAGATCCGCGTGTCCTTGCCAACCAATATGCGACAGGCGCCCATACTGCGAAACGCCATGCCAGCAGCCCAGCCGAGCTTGAGCATGAAATCAGGAGTAATAGGAAATTCGCCGACCCGACCACGTATGCCGTCGGTGCCAAAATATTTTTTAGTCATAAGTGCTCCATCATTCTTATTCGGCTGATTCTACAGCTGCGATCATCCGTACCACATCCACCGTCTCGGCTACGTCATGCACACGCAAGATACGCGCGCCCTTGACCACAGCAAGCGCCGCGAGAGCCAGACTGCCGTGCAGCCGCTCCCCCACCGGACGATTCAACGCCTGACCTATCATGCTCTTACGCGAAACCCCGACCAACAAGGGGCGACCAAGGGCATGCAGGGACTCCATATGCTTGAACAGACTTAAATTGTGCTGCAGGGTTTTAGCAAAACCAAACCCGGGATCGAGGATGATCCGCTCGCGAGCAATTCCTGCTGCGCCACACTGAGCAACACGCTCAGCAAGAAACCCCGTCACCTCACCCACAAGATCGTCGTAATGTGGGTCATCCTGCATTGTGCCGGGCTCTCCAAGCATATGCATCAGGCACACTGGTAATCCGGTGGCTGCAGCAGCATCCAGTGCACCATCACGCTGCAGGGAGCGCACATCGTTGATCAAGCCTGCACCTAGGCGCGCAGTTTCGCGCATGACGGCTGGCGTAGACGTATCAACAGAGATGATTACATCCAGTTCGCGATGGATGCGCTCGACAATTGGCGCAACACGCTCCAGCTCCTCCAGGGGAGAAACCGCACGAGCGCCGGGACGTGTCGACTCACCACCGACATCGATCAAGGTGGCGCCAGCAGCCACCATTGCCTCGGCATGACGCAGCGCCGCCTCAAGCTGACTAAAGCGGCCACCGTCGGAAAAAGAGTCGGGAGTTACGTTAAGAATGCCCATGACATGTGTATGGGCTAAATCAAGAACCCGACTGCCGCAAGGCAGCCGGGTCGAGGACAACGCAGAAGTCATTTCAAACCTTAATGGTCGGCCGCCGGGCCGCCGATCGGGGTTTCGGGGCGCTCGCTCTCTACCACTGGAGGAGTTCCCGAAGTACCCGAGCCACCTTCCCAATCGCGAGGCTCGCGTGGAGTGCGACCAGCCATGATGTCGTCGATCTGTTCGGCATCAATGGTCTCGTACTTCATCAAGGCGTCAGCCATTGCATCGAGCTTGTCGCGGTTATCTGTAAGGATCTGCTTAGCCGTGCCATAGCACTGATCAATGATGCTGCGCACTTCGGAGTCAATCAGCTTGGCTGTCTCACCAGAGAAGCTGGCACCTTGACCGCCACCCCCACGACCCAGGAATACTTCGCCTTCCTCTTCGGCGTACATCAGAGGACCGAGTTTTTCCGACAGACCCCACTTGGTCACCATGTTTCGTGCAATCTGGCTGGCGCGCATGATGTCGTTGGATGCGCCGGTGGTCACGCCGTCAAAGCCCAAGGTCATCTCTTCAGCAATACGGCCGCCATACAGCGAGCAAATCTGGCTGATCAAGGCACGCTTGGAGAGGCTGTAGCGATCCTCTTCCGGCAGGAACATGGTGACACCCAGCGCACGACCACGAGGAATGATCGACACCTTGTAAACCGGGTCATGCTCAGGCACAACGCGACCGACAATGGCGTGACCGGCTTCGTGATAAGCGGTGTTCTGCTTCTCTTTTTCGGACATGACCATGGACTTGCGCTCAGCGCCCATCATGATCTTGTCTTTTGCCAGCTCGAACTCTTTCATCTCAACGATACGCTTGCCGGTACGAGCGGCAAACAGCGACGCCTCGTTCACCAGGTTGGCCAAGTCAGCACCGGAGAAGCCCGGAGTACCACGAGCAATCACGGCCGGAGCCACGTCGTCGCCCATTGGCACTTTGCGCATGTGTACTTTCAGGATCTGTTCGCGACCACGGATGTCCGGCAGGCCAACCACAACCTGACGGTCGAAACGGCCCGGACGCAGCAACGCCGGGTCAAGTACGTCAGGACGGTTAGTAGCGGCAATCACGATGATGCCATCGTTCATTTCAAAGCCATCCATCTCAACCAGCAATTGGTTGAGGGTCTGCTCACGCTCATCATGACCACCACCCATGCCGGCGCCACGATGGCGACCAACGGCGTCGATTTCATCGATGAAAATGATGCAGGGCGCGTGTTTTTTGGCCTGTTCAAACATATCGCGAACACGGCTGGCACCGACACCGACGAACATCTCGACGAAATCGGAACCGGAAATGGTGAAGAAGGGGACTTTGGCTTCGCCAGCAATGGCCTTGGCCAGCAGGGTCTTACCGGTACCTGGAGGGCCAACCATCAGAACGCCGCGAGGAATACGACCGCCCAGGCGCTGGAATTTGCCCGGATCACGCAGGAACTCAACCAGCTCGCCCACTTCTTCCTTGGCTTCGTCGCAACCTGCAACGTCAGCCAGGGTAGTTTTCACCTGATCTTCGGAGAGCAGGCGCGCCTTGCTCTTGCCGAAGCTCATCGGCCCGCCCTTGCCACCCGCACCACCTTGCATCTGGCGCATGAAGAACATGAATACGGCGATAATCACCAGAATCGGGAAGCTGGCGACCAAGAGCTGAGTCCAGATGCTTTGCTGTTCAGGCTGCTTGCCTTCAACGACCACATGGTTATCCACCAGGTCGCCGATCAGGCCATTGTCCTGAATTGCCGGACGAATGGTCTTGAAGCTGTCGCCATCGTTGCGCTTGCCGGTAATCACATAGCCATCCACGGCTACGCGCTCGACCTTGCCATCCTTAACTTGCTGGATGAAGTCGGAATAGTTGAGGGTCTGCGGCTCATTAGGGCTGGAGAAGTTGTTCATCACCGTCACCAGGACAGCCGCGATGATCAACCACAGGATCAGATTCTTTGCCATATCGTTCAATTAACTACCCTCTGAAGCAAGCTCCGCTACTGGCGCGTGCTTCGCATGATATTCACCGGCCTAACTTACTACATTACCTACAACTCTGGCAGGCGCCGTCTGTAACCCTTTGTGAAACTTTGACTACACAATATTCGTAAAGCTTCATGACGAAAGCGATATAAAAAAACCTATCGCCTTCGTCGAATTCCTCAAAAACGCTCTTCGCTGGCAGCGCCTTCAATGCCACGGAAACCGCGACCCAGCAAATACTGCTCGCGAGACCTGTCTCGCGAAGAGTCTGGCTTGCGCGTCTGCACCTTGTCGAACAGCTTGCGGATGTTCTTGTGATACTCATCGAAACCTTCACCCTGGAAGACCTTGACCAGAAAATCACCACCTGGACGCAAAACCCGACCAGCCAGATCCAATGCCAACTCACAAAGAAACATCGCTCGAGGCATATCTACAGCTGGTAATCCACTCATATTGGGGGCCATATCGGAAATCACAAGGTCTACCTGCGAATTTCCAACGGCCTCGAGGATCTGCGCCAGCACCGCATCCTGGGTAAAATCGCCATGAACGAAGGTCACGTCCGGGATACTGTCCATTTCCAGGATATCGGAAGCGATCAGACGACCTTGCCCACCAATCAGACGACTGGTCACCTGGGACCAGCCACCCGGGGCTGCGCCAAGATCAATTACGCTCATGCCAGGACGGATCAATTTGTCCTTTTCCTGGATCTCCAACAGCTTGTAGCTGGCTCGGGAGCGGTAGCCATCCTTTTGCGCCATTTTGACGTAAGGGTCGTTGAAATGTTCTTGCAGCCACTTAAGACTAGTTTTGGAACGGGCCACGGGCCACCTCGAAAATAAAACGGGTCGTGATTAACTGGGCGGTCCCGGACTCGCTCGGGTAAACTGGCCGCCGCTTTTTACAAGATCAGACGCAGGGGTCAGATTATGCCGCTCACTCAAGAGCAGAAGAAACAGTACAAATCCATTGGCCACCATCTGAAACCAGTTTTGATTGTGGCTGACAACGGTTTGACTGAAGGTGTGTTAGCCGAACTTGAACGCGCATTGAGCGATCACGAACTGATCAAGATCAAGGTCAACATCCTTGATCGCGAGTCGCGCCTTGCGGCCATTGCAGAACTCTGCAAGGTCGGTAAGGCAGATCTGGTTCAGGTCATTGGCAAGATGGCGCTGCTGTATCGCAAGAATTTCAGCGTCAACAAGCAACTGTCGAACGTTCATCGCTTCAAATGATTACAAGGGTCACGGGCGTGCTTCGCGCGCCCTGCCACTCCATCCTGGCGCGGGTTGCACAACCAACACCAGGCCGGAGAACCCTAGCACAAGATAGCTGAATAGCTGCCAGCGCAACGCCTCCGGCAGCCAGATGCGTACCACGCAGTACATTGCGCAGGCATACAGCGCCATCAACAGCAGTTGCCCGCGAATATCCCGCCACAAACTCCCCAAGCCTTCGGCCTTGATTAGTACCAGTGCCTGAAGCGTCACGCACGCCGCCGCAAAACCTACCAGCAACGCACTCAATAATCCGCCGATCTCATCGATCAGCAACGGAGCCAGGCCAATCAGGCCCAGCGCCGGTAGCACGCCAATGTGCAACAGCCATAGGCCGCCAACCCAGAGCATCTGGGCAAACTGCCAAAGCATGGCGCCCGCACGTAGCGGGCGCCGTCTTTCAGATGTGACGAACTTCGACAATCTCGTACTCAATCACGCCACCAGGCGTCTTGACGGCCACCACATCCCCCTCTTCCTTGGCAATCAAGGCACGGGCCAGCGGCGAACCGACGGAGATCTTGCCGAGTTTGAAGTCAGCCTCGTCCTCGCCCACGATGTGATAAATCACGCTTTCGTCGGTCTCGACGTTGGCGATTTCCACGGTGGTACCGAAAATCACCTTGCCGGTTTTCGGGATAGTCGTGACGTCGATGATCACCGCATTCTGCATACGGCCTTCGATATCACGGATCCGCGCCTCGACCATACCCTGCTGCTCACGAGCAGCGTGGTATTCGGCGTTTTCCTTCAAATCACCCAACTCGCGGGCCGTACCGATATCCTGGCTGAGCTTCGGACGGACGACCTTGGTCAGATGAGCGTGCTCTTCTTCCAGGGCCTTGGCACCCTGGACGGTCATTGGGTATTTGATCATGCCTTCAATCCTGCGTGTAGATCCTGCAAGCGACGCACGGTCTTTTCCGGACCGAACTTGAGCGCTTCGCAGATAGCTTCGCCAGCAGCAATAGTGGTGGTGCAGTAGATCTTGTGCTGCAAGGCGTTACGACGAATGGAGTACGAGTCCGCGATCGACTGGCGACCTTCAGTGGTGTTGATGATCAGGGTGACTTCGTCATTCTTGATCATGTCGACCACATGCGGACGACCTTCCGTCACCTTGTTTACGCGACGCACTTTCAGACCGGCAGCCTCAATCAGCTTGGCGGTCCCGGCAGTAGCCACGATTTCGAAGCCCAAGTTGATCAGATCACGGGCCACGCCTGCAACCAGTGGTTTGTCATCATCACGCACACTGATGAAGGCAGTACCGCCGGTTGGCAACACTTCGCTGGCACCCATCTGAGCCTTGGCGAATGCTTCACCGAAGGTATCGCCCACACCCATCACTTCACCGGTGGACTTCATCTCTGGGCCCAGGATCGGATCCACACCAGGGAATTTGGCGAATGGGAACACCGCCTCTTTCACGCTGTAAAAGTTCGGAATGATTTCCTTGGTGAAGCCGATTTCCTTCAGGGTCTTACCGGCCATCACACGGGCGGCAATCATCGCCAAGGAAACACCGATGCACTTGGAAACGAAAGGTACGGTGCGGGAAGCGCGCGGGTTGACTTCGATAACGTAGATGTCTTCGCCTTGCAGCGCCAACTGTACGTTCATCAGGCCAACCACACCCAACTCCAGGGCCATTTTCTTGACCTGCTCACGCATTTCGTTCTGGATGTGCACCGGCAGCGAGTACGGCGGCAATGAACAAGCGGAATCACCGGAGTGAACGCCAGCCTGTTCGATGTGCTGCATGATCGCGCCGATCACGACGTCGGTGCCGTCGCAAACCGCATCCACGTCCATCTCGATGGCGCAGTTGAGGAAGTGGTCCAGCAGCACCGGGCTGTCGTTGGACACTTTCACTGCATCGCGCAGGTAACGCTTGAGTTCTTCTTCTTCGTAGACGATTTCCATCGCCCGGCCGCCCAATACGTAGGACGGACGCACCACCAGCGGATAACCAATCTTGCTGGCTGCGCGGATCGCTTCATCTTCGCTGCGCACGGTGGCGTTTGGCGGCTGACGCAGGTTCAGGCGCTCAACCATTTGCTGGAAGCGCTCACGGTCTTCGGCACGGTCGATAGCGTCAGGGCTGGTACCGATGATCGGTACGCCAGCGGCTTCGAGTGCGCGAGCCAGTTTCAACGGGGTTTGGCCGCCGTACTGGACGATCACGCCTTTTGGCTTCTCGACGCGACAGATTTCCAGTACGTCTTCCAGCGTTACCGGCTCGAAGTACAGACGGTCGGAAGTGTCGTAGTCAGTGGAAACAGTTTCTGGGTTGCAGTTGACCATAATGGTCTCGTACCCGTCTTCGCGCAGGGCGAGAGCGGCGTGTACGCAGCAATAATCGAACTCGATGCCTTGGCCGATACGGTTTGGACCGCCACCCAGGATCATGATTTTGTCGCGGCCCGACGGCGCGGCTTCGCACTCTTCCTCGTAGGTGGAGTACATATACGCGGTATCGGTTGCGAACTCGGCCGCACAGGTATCAACACGCTTGTAGACTGGGAAGATATCCAGCTTGTGGCGATGGGTGCGCAGGTTCTTCTCGGTCACACCCAGCAGCTTGGCCAGGCGCATGTCAGAGAAGCCTTTGCGCTTGAGGCGGAACATCAGGTCGCGGTCGATAGAGGACAGACCGAGGGTCTTGACCTTCTCTTCTTCCTTGATCAGATCTTCGATCTGCACCAGGAACCACGGGTCGATCATATTCATGCCGAAGATGTCTTCGACGGTCATGCCGGCGCGGAAAGCATCGGCCACGTACCAGATACGCTCGGCACCCGGCACGGTCAGCTCGCGCTTGAGCACGCTCATGCTTTCCGGGTTGCTCAGGTCGAGTTTCTCGTCCAGACCGCAAACACCCACTTCCAGGCCACGCAGCGCTTTCTGCAGGGACTCCTGGAAGGTCCGGCCGATAGCCATGACTTCACCGACCGACTTCATCTGAGTGGTCAGGCGAGCGTCGGCTTTCGGGAATTTCTCGAAAGCGAAGCGTGGCAGCTTAGTGACGACGTAGTCGATCGACGGCTCGAAGGATGCCGGCGTTGCGCCGCCAGTGATTTCGTTTTGCAGTTCGTCCAAGGTGTAACCGATCGCCAGCTTGGCAGCGATGCGCGCAATCGGGAAGCCGGTAGCTTTCGATGCCAGCGCCGAAGAACGCGATACACGCGGGTTCATCTCGATCACAACCATGCGGCCAGTGTCCGGGCAGATGCCGAACTGGACGTTGGAGCCGCCGGTTTCCACGCCGATCTCACGCAGTACCGCCAGGGAGGCGTTACGCATGATCTGGTATTCCTTGTCCGTCAGGGTCTGTGCTGGCGCAACAGTGATCGAGTCACCGGTGTGCACGCCCATTGGGTCAAAGTTTTCGATGGAGCAGACGATGATGCAGTTGTCCTTCTTATCGCGGACAACCTCCATCTCATATTCTTTCCAGCCGATCAGGGATTCGTCGATCAGCAGCTCTTTGGTCGGCGACAGGTCCAGACCACGGGCGCAGATTTCTTCGAACTCTTCACGATTGTAAGCGATACCACCACCGGTGCCGCCCATGGTGAAGGATGGACGGATGATGCACGGAAAACCAAGCTTCTCGAGGACCAGATTGGCCTCTTCCATGCTGTGGGCAATACCCGAGCGCGGGCAATCCAGACCGATGGACTTCATCGCCTTGTCGAAACGCGAACGGTCTTCCGCCTTATCAATGGTGTCAGCATTGGCGCCGATCATCTCTACGCCGAACTTCTCCAGAACGCCTTCGCGCTCCAGGTCCAGTGCGCAGTTCAGGGCGGTCTGGCCACCCATGGTTGGCAACAGCGCGTCCGGACGCTCTTTTTCGATGATCTTGGCAACGGTCTGCCACTTGATCGGCTCGATATAGGTGGCGTCGGCCATGTCCGGGTCGGTCATGATGGTGGCCGGGTTGGAGTTCACTAGGATGACGCGGTAACCCTCTTCGCGCAGAGCCTTACAGGCCTGGGCGCCGGAGTAGTCGAATTCGCAGGCCTGGCCGATCACGATCGGGCCAGCGCCGAGAATCAGGATGCTTTTTATGTCTGTACGTTTTGGCATGGGTTTGTCACTCAAATCCGCAGGTCAGTCGGCAAGCCGTCTTGAACAATCTTTGAAGAGCCTGAGGGACCGCCGATTTTCGGGGCCACCTTCAGGCCGCTTACTCAGCGTCGCTTGGCCATCTCATTGATGAAACGGTCGAACAGCGGCGCTACGTCGTTCGGGCCCGGGCTTGCTTCAGGGTGGCCCTGGAAGCTGAACGCACTCTTATCGGTGCGCTCGATGCCTTGCAGGGAACCGTCAAACAGCGACTTGTGAATCGCCCGGACATTGCCCGGCAGAGTCGCTTCATCCACCGCAAAACCGTGGTTCTGGCTGGTGATCATCACCACGCCAGTGTCCAGGTCCTGCACCGGGTGGTTGGCACCGTGGTGGCCGTGGCCCATTTTCAGGGTCTTGGCGCCGGAGGCCAGTGCCAGCAGTTGGTGACCGAGGCAGATACCGAATACCGGAATCTCGGTTTCCAGCACGTCCTTGATAGCCTGGATGGCGTAGTCGCAAGGCTCAGGATCACCTGGGCCGTTGGACAGGAACACGCCGTCTGGCTGCAGGGCCAGCACATCGTTGGCTGGGGTTTGTGCCGGCACTACAGTCACGCGGCAACCGCGCTCGACCAGCATGCGCAGAATGTTGTACTTGATGCCGTAGTCGTAGGCCACGACGTGGTAAGGCAGATCAGCGGCCTCGATGGTCGCGTGGCTGTCGGTCTTCAAGTCCCAGACAGTGGAGCGCCACTCGTACTGCTCCTTGGTGCTGACGACTTTTGCCAGGTCCATGCCTTTCAGGCCAGGAAAACCTTGGGCCGCTGCAATCGCCGCTGCTTCGGAAATGTTGTCACCGGCCATGATGCAGCCGTTCTGCGAGCCTTTTTCACGCAGGATGCGTGTCAGGCGGCGCGTGTCGATACCGGCGATCGCCACAACGTTGTTGGCTTTCAGGTAATCGGACAGGGACATCGTGTTACGCCAGTTGCTCGCAACCAGTGGCAGGTCACGAATCACCAGACCCGCGGACCAGACACGATCAGACTCGACGTCTTCCGGTGTAGTACCGGTGTTGCCGATGTGCGGATAGGTCAGGGTAACGATCTGTTGGGCGTAGGAAGGATCGGTAAGGATTTCCTGATAGCCGGTCATGGCGGTGTTGAACACCACCTCTCCAACGGTCTGACCGTCGGCTCCAATGGCTTCGCCGCGAAAAATGCTGCCATCAGCAAGGGCGAGTATGGCTGGCTTAGTCAAGAAGACCTCCCGTAAATAAAGCCTGAAAGGGCGATCGCAGGTTGTAAAAAAGCGGAGTGACGTATGGACACGTCACCCCGCTTCTTCACCGAATTATTCTGCGCGCTTTTAGTGGACACACTAAAGCTGTAGCTTACAGAAAAAGGCTTTTTTGGTCCACCGCTAAAGAGCCTTAAAGGCAGGGGAATGCGACAGGACGTCGCTTAGCGGGTAAAAACAGGGCCCAAGGTTAAAGCCTAGACCCCGTTTTAGCTACTTCTTAATGCAGATCGAGCACGTCGCGCATGTCGTAGAGGCCAGGCTCACGACCGTCCAACCACAGCGCCGCACGCACCGCGCCCTTGGCGAAGGTCATGCGACTGGACGCCTTATGCGTGATTTCAAGACGTTCACCTTCGGTCGCGAACAGCACCGTGTGATCACCCACCACATCACCACCGCGAACGGTGGCAAAACCGATAGTGTCGCGAGCACGGGTACCGGTATGACCCTCACGGCCATACACCGCCACTTTCGAAAGATCTCGCCCAAGGGCATCGGCAATCGCCTCGCCCATACGCAGCGCTGTACCGGACGGCGCATCAATCTTGTGCCGATGATGAGTCTCGATGATCTCGATATCAGCCTCATCCCCCAGGACGCGCGCCGCCATATCGAGCAATTTCAGCGACAGATTGACGCCGACACTGAAGTTGGCCGCGAACACGATCGGAATATCCTTGCCCGCCTCGACCAGCAGTTGCTTCTGTTCTGCACTCAAGCCAGTAGTACCGATCACCATGGCCTTGCCCGCCTTGCGGCAGAACGCCAGGTTTTTCAGCATCACTTCGGGCAGAGTGAAGTCGATCAGCACGTCGAACTCGTCAGCGACCTGCTCCAGATTGCCGGACAACGAAACGCCAATCCGCCCCAGGGACGCCAACTCACCAGCGTCCGCACCAATCAAGGTGCTGCCAGGACGAACAATCGCCGCCGTCAGCCCGGAGGCCGGCGAACGCTGCTGCACTGCTTCGACCAGGGTCTTGCCCATGCGCCCGGCAGCGCCCATCACCGCGATACGTCGCATACTCACTTCCTTACAGGTCGCCGAAGAAGCGCTTCACGCCTTCGAACCAGCCGGTGGTTTTTGGCGAATGGGTGTCATCGCCTGCCAGGGAGCTGCGGAACTCTTCCAACAGTTCGCGCTGACGACGACCCAGGTTCACCGGAGTCTCTACCGCCACACGACACATCAAGTCGCCAGCACCGCCACCGCGTACTGGTGCAACGCCCTTGCCACGGATACGGAACTGCTTGCCGGTCTGCGTCCCCTCAGGGATCTTGAGCTTGACCCGACCATCCAGCGTCGGAATCTCCAGCTCGCCACCCAAGGCCGCATCGACAAAGCTGATCGGTACTTCACAGAACAGATGCTTGCCGTCGCGCTGGAAGATCGAGTGCTCACGCACGTTGATCACCACGTACAGGTCGCCCGTAGGACCGCCCTGAGTCCCCGCCTCGCCCTCACCCGACAGACGAATGCGGTCGCCGGTATCAACACCCGCCGGCACTTTCACCGAGAGGGTCTTGTACTCTTCGACGCGCCCTTCGCCGTGGCAGGAGTCGCACGGATCGGAAATAATCTTGCCTTGGCCATGGCAGCGCGGGCAGGTTTGCTGCACCGAGAAGAAGCCTTGCTGCATGCGTACCTGGCCAATACCGCCACAGGTCGGGCAAGTGATCGGCGAGGAACCTTTCTTGGCGCCCGAACCATCACACGGCTTGCAGTTGACCAGCGTCGGAACGCGAATATTGACGCTGGTGCCACGCACCGCCTCTTCAAGATTCAGCTCCAGGGTATAGCGCAAGTCGCTGCCACGCTGGGCACCGCCACGCTGGCCACCGCGGCCGCCACCAAAGAAGTCGCTGAACACGTCGCCGAAAATATCGGAGAAGTTCTGACCACCGAAACCGGCACCACCACCGCCCATGCTTGGATCGACACCCGCGTGGCCATACTGATCGTAGGCCGCCCGCTTGTTCGGATCACACAGGCATTCGTAGGCTTCATTGGCCTCTTTGAACAAATCTTCGGATTCTTTGTTATCCGGATTACGGTCCGGGTGGTGCTTCATCGCTAAGCGACGGTAGGCCTTTTTCAGGTCCGCCTCGCTGGAGCCGCGCTCCACACCCAATACTTCGTAATAGTCACGCTTTGCCATAAGTCTTTGCACTCTTAAGGACGTTCGGCAAAACCCTCCTGAGCCTTGCCAAACTCGTTGAGCCCCAATACAGGCCCGGACCCAACTCACGTCAATTCAACGATCCTGGTCTTTACTGCTTTCAGCCGAGACCCAGCTAAAAACGCGGTACCGTCGCTCGGAAAGCAGGAGCATTCCCGATCACACCGCCAGCATCCGAGCGTTGTCGCATGCTGTAAAAATTCGCTTACCCCAGACACGCCAACGCGGGAGCAAGCTCCCGCGCGGCGACATCCTACCAGTCACCGCTTGTGAGCGGTCAACCGGGCGACCAAGTTACTTCTGGTCTTTAACTTCTTCGAACTCAGCATCGACAACATCGTCGTGCTTGGCTTCAGGTTCTGCCTGGTGTGCAGCACCCTCAGCCGGCTGGCCTTGTTCGGCATACATTTTCTGAGCGATTGGCGCAGAGACTTTCGACAGCTCTTCAACCTTCGCTTCGATAGCGGCCTTGTCGTCGCCTTTAACAGCGGCTTCCAGGGCAACTACTGCTGCTTCGATTGCAGTTTTCTCTTCGGCAGTCACTTTGTCGCCAGCGTCAGCGACCATTTTGCGAGTCGAGTGAACCAGTGCATCACCCTGGTTACGGGCAGCGGCCAGCTCTTCGAACTTGCGATCTTCGTCAGCATTGGCTTCAGCATCACGGATCATCTGCTGAATTTCTTCCTCGGACAGACCCGAGTTAGCCTTGATCACGATCGACTGAGTCTTGCCAGTGGCCTTGTCTTTAGCGCCTACGTGCAGGATACCGTTGGCGTCGATGTCGAAGGTCACTTCAATTTGTGGCACGCCACGTGGTGCTGGTGGAATCTCGGCCAGGTCGAACTTGCCCAGGGACTTGTTCTGACCGGCTTGCTTACGCTCACCTTGCAGCACGTGAATGGTCACAGCGCCCTGATTGTCGTCGGCAGTCGAGAACACTTGCGATTTCTTGGTAGGAATCGTGGTGTTTTTCTCGATCAGCGCAGTCATCACGCCGCCCATGGTTTCGATACCCAGAGTCAGCGGGCTTACGTCCAGCAGCAGCACGTCTTTCACGTCGCCGGCCAATACCGCGCCCTGAATGGCAGCACCCATGGCAACTGCTTCGTCCGGGTTGACGTCTTTACGCGCTTCTTTACCGAAGAACTCGGTGACCAGCTTCTGAACCAGTGGCATACGGGTCTGACCGCCTACCAGGATCACGTCGTTGATCGAACCAACGTCGATACCCGAGTCTTTCAGCGCGATGCGGCAAGGCTCGATAGTGCGTTGAACCAGGTCTTCTACCAGCGCTTCCAGCTTGGCGCGGGAAATTTTCACGTTCAAGTGCTTAGGACCGGTGGCGTCTGCTGTGATGTACGGCAGGTTCACGTCGGTCGAATTGCTCGAAGACAGTTCGATCTTGGCTTTCTCAGCGGCTTCTTTCAGGCGCTGCATCGCCAGCGGGTCACCCTTGAGGTTCATGCCGCTTTCTTTCTTGAATTCGTCAACGAGGTAGTCGATCAGACGAATATCAAAGTCTTCACCACCCAGGAACGTGTCACCGTTGGTGGCCAACACTTCGAACTGGTGCTCGCCATCGACTTCAGCGATTTCGATCACGGAAACGTCGAAAGTACCGCCACCCAGGTCGTAAACGATCACGGTGTGGTCGCCCTTGGCCTTATCCATACCGTAGGCCAGAGCGGCTGCGGTTGGTTCGTTGATGATACGTTTCACGTCCAGGCCAGCAATACGGCCGGCGTCTTTGGTCGCCTGGCGCTGGCTGTCGTTGAAGTAGGCCGGAACGGTGATCACCGCTTCGGTCACTGCTTCACCGAGGTAGTCTTCGGCGGTTTTCTTCATCTTTTTCAAGATTTCAGCCGAGATTTGCGGCGGCGACATTTTCTGGCCGTTTACTTCAACCCAGGCGTCACCGTTGTCAGCCTTGGCGATTTTGTAAGGGACCATCTTGATGTCTTTCTGTACGACTTCTTCGTCGAACTTACGACCGATCAGACGCTTCACCGCGTACAGGGTGTTATGCGGATTGGTCACAGCTTGACGCTTGGCGGACTGGCCCACCAGGATTTCGCCGTCGTTGGCATAAGCCACGATGGACGGAGTGGTGCGCGCGCCTTCGGCGTTTTCAATAACTTTAGCTACGCCGTTTTCCAGCACGGAGACGCAGGAGTTGGTAGTCCCCAGGTCGATACCGATAATTTTGCCCATGTTAACTCTCCCGAAACTTGGATTTTGTTGCCGCAGCAGTGGTGGCTAACTGCGGTAGCACTTAAACGCTTGACTTATAGATGGGGGCCTTGCGACCGATTTCAAGCCTGCTCGTCAATCGAAGGGGCGACGGATACAGGAGCCTTGCTCACCACCACCATCGCTGGACGCAACAAGCGACCATTGAGCTGATACCCCTTCTGAAACACTTTCAGCACGCTGTTCGGCTCAAGATCAGCACTTTCCTGCATCGCCATCGCCTGGTGATGCTCGGCGCTGAACGGCTCGCCGCCTTGTGGATCGATAGCTTCCAGCTGATAACGCTTCAGGGTGTCCTGGAACATTTTCAGCGTCAGCTCGATCCCTTCGCGCATTGGGCGGATGTTTTCGTCGTCCGGGTTGGACAACTCAAGGCCACGCTCAAGGCTGTCGATGATCGGCAACAGATCACCGGCAAATTTTTCCAGCGCAAATTTGTGGGCTTTTTCTACATCCTGCTCGGCACGGCGGCGGACGTTCTGCAGATCGGCGGCAACACGCAAAGCCTGATCCTGCGCGCCTGCCAATTGCTCTTCGAGCACTTGTACACGAGCCACCAGGTCTTCACCTGCTGCTGGCGAGGCCTGATTGGCGTCTGGATTTTGCGTATCCTGCGTCTGTTCGTCAGCCATAGATTTCTCCTTTCAAAATCATGCGCGAACTCGACTCGCGCTTCTGTTCCGGTATATGGGGCCACAATTTTCAGGTTCAAGGGCACGAGCGTTACCAAAAGTCTTTCACTTGCCTCAGATTAATTCCCACGACTCATTCCTCTTCGCGCTAAAAAAATAAGTAGATCAAGCAAATCGAGCTAAGCGTCAGGATTGTCAGCGCCAAACAAAACACTGTATAAATAACCAGACCTAAAGCCTGGGAGCGGCCGTCATGCTGGTGCACCTGTCCGTACATAACTACGCCATCGTCGAACATCTGGATCTTGAGCTGGATCGCGGGATGAGCGTAATCACAGGCGAAACCGGCGCCGGCAAGTCGATTATGCTCGACGCTCTCGGCCTGACCCTGGGTGATCGCGCCGACAACGGAGTCGTTCGCCCCGGTGCCGACAAGGCCGATATTCTCGCTACCTTCGACCTCGCGGACATCCCCGAAGCCGAGGCCTGGCTTGCCGAGCGCGACCTTAATAATGACGGCCCGTGCATCCTGCGCCGCGTCATCACCGCTGAAGGCCGGTCGCGCGGCTACATCAATGGCACACCCTGCCCCCTCGGCGACTTGAAAGCCTTGGGCGAACTGCTGATCGACATCCACAGCCAGCATGAACACCAGTCCCTGCTGAAAACCGATACTCATCGTCGTCTGCTCGACGAATACGCCGGCGCCACCGACCTCGCGCGCCAAGTGCAATTGGCCGCGCAGCGCTGGCGCCAGACCCGTCAGGAGCTGGAGCGCCTTTCCAATTCCGGCGACGAGCAGCGCGCCCGCCACCAATTGCTCAGTTACCAGCTGGAAGAACTGGAAAGCCTGGGGCTGGGCGAGACCGAACTGGAGCAACTGGAGCAGGAACATAAGAACCTGACCAACGCTGAAACCCTACTGGGCATCTGCCGCCAGGTGGTGGAACAGTGCAGCGAAAGTGATTCAGGCAATGTACTCAACGCACTGACTGCCAGCCTCAATCGCCTGTCCAGCGTGAACAACGCCTCAGGTTCGCTAAATGAAGCCACCACCCTGCTGACCAGCGCACAGATTCAGGTGGAAGAGGCGGTGGGTGAACTGAATCGATTCCTTGACCACTTCGATGCCGATCCTGCGCGCCTGCAAGAGATAGAAGAGCGGCTAGACACTATCTATACGCTGGCACGCAAACATCGTATCCAGCCGACCGAAGTCGCAACAATGCAGCAGAAGCTGCTGGATGAAATCGAAACCCTGGATGCCAACGACGAATCCATCGAGCGACTGGGGGAGGAGCTGGCCTCCTTCGCACGCCATTATCAGGAAAAGGCTCGTCAGCTAAGTGATTTGCGCCAACAAGCGGCGACCAGTTTGGCCAGCGCCGTGGAGCAGGAAATCCAACGATTGGGCATGCCGGGTGGACGCTTCACCATCGAGTTGCATCCCAACAGCAGCAATGAGCTATTACCCAATGGCCTGGAGCAAGTAGAACTGCTGGTCAGTGCCAACCCCGGCCAACCACTCAAGGCATTGGCGAAAGTAGCCTCCGGCGGCGAGCTGTCGCGGATCAGCCTGGCGATCCAGGTCATTACCGCCCAGACCTCACGGGTACCAACGCTGGTATTCGATGAAGTAGACGTGGGTATTGGCGGCCCAACGGCGGAAATTGTGGGTCAACTGTTGCGCCGCTTGGGGGAACGCGGACAGGTGCTGACCGTCACCCACTTGCCACAAGTGGCCGCACAGGGACATCAGCACCTGTTTGTCCATAAGGTTCGAGGCAACGATGCAACCCATACGGCCGTGTCCAAGCTGAACAAAACCGAAAGGATTGAAGAGGTGGCACGCATGCTGGGCGGTATTGATCTGACCAAGGAATCCCTGGCTCACGCGAAGAAAATGGTGGTAACCGCGAAGGTCTTAGCCACCACTCACTGACAATTTCCGCTCAATAGAAAGCACGAAGGCGACCCTAAGGTCGCCTTCGATCGTTTCGCAGAGCGAATCTGCGTAGCTTTCTTACTTTTTCTTACGTATGTACAGAACCAAATTGTGATCCACCAATTCGACCCCGTGCTCTTCGGCGATAGCCTTCTGCAGCTTCTCGATTTCCGGGCTGACGAATTCAACAACCTCGCCAGTTTCCACATCGACCATATGGTCGTGGTGGCCGCTATCGGCCAGTTCGAATACTGCATGACCGCCGTCGAAATTATGACGAACCACCAGCCCTGCGGCTTCAAACTGGGTCAGTACACGGTAAACCGTGGCCAGGCCGACGTCCTCGTTAGACTCCATGAGTGCCTTGTATACATCCTCGGCACTCATATGGCGCTGCTCAGCAGAATCGAGCATTTGTAGAATCTTGACCCGTGGCAGAGTCACTTTAAGACCGGCTTTGCGTAGTTCGCTATTTTCAACCATGGTTAGCTTTCTCGCGGATGCTGCTTCGCAGCTTCTCTTAATACGGGTATGATCGGCGTTTACGTTGTCCCAGCCAAGATAGTGGAAGTCGCCCACCGATGCAAAACACCAAGCTCTTGCTAACCAGTTTCACCTTTGTGGGACTGCTCGCACTCGCCGGTTGTTCATTCCCCGGGGTTTACAAAATCGACATCCAGCAGGGCAATGTCGTCACGCAGGACATGATAGACCAGTTACGCCCGGGAATGACCCGACGGCAAGTACGGTTTATCATGGGTAACCCCCTGCTGACCGACACATTCCATGCCGATCGCTGGGATTATCTCTATAGCATCCAGCCTGGCGGCGGTGAACGCCAACAGGAGCGCGTCAGTGTCATCTTCAATGGCAATGACCAGCTCGTCAGCCTGTCGGGTGACTTCATGCCAGGCGTAAGCCGTGATGAAGCCTTGATGGGCAAGGACAACGGCACCAACGTCACTGCGCCTGCGCAGAACGTCGAGAAGCCCAAGTCCGAGGAGCCAGCCAAGCCAGGCTCCTTGCTGGACCAGATCCAGAAAGACGTCGACGGCGTACAAACCGTTCCGGTCCCGACTCCAGAACCTCTGGACGCCAGCCCGCAATAAGTTTGTAACGCACAACAAAAAGCCCGGCATGCCGGGCTTTTTGTTGTCTGCAACTTCATCAAATCAAGAGTTCTGCTGCTTCGCCTTGGCAGCCTTGGCGGCACGTAGTCGGCGAACTTCCTTGGGATCAGCCAGCAATGGGCGGTAAATCTCGATACGATCTCCAGCTTGCACCGCACGGACATCCGCATCTGCCACAACCTTGCCGAAGATCCCCAAAGGGCAAGCCATCAGATCCAGTTCCGGAAACTGTGCAGCAATCCCCGCCCCCAGCACCGCAGCCCTCAGGCTGGAGCCCGGAGCAACGGACAACGCAAGCAGCACCTGACGATCCACATCGGCATACACCACCTCAATCTCGACCAATGACTCAGCCATGTAGTTGCTTGGCCCGCTGACAGAACGCATCCACCAGCGTATTGGCCGCCTGATTGAACAGCGGCCCGAGGGTCGCACGAACAATAGGTCCAGCATAATCAAACGATAAATCCAGGCTGATCTTGCAGGCCTTGTCATTCAGCCGCTTGAATACCCAGACACCGTGCAACTGAGTGAACGGCCCCTCCTCCAGATTCATCTCGATCGATTGGCCTGGCACCAAGGTGTTTCGTGTGACGAAATGCTGACTGAGCCCACCCTTGGCCACTGCCAGGCTGGCGCGCATGTGCTCATCACTGCTCTCCAGCACCTCGGCAGACGAACACCAAGGCAAGAATTCCGGATAACGCGCCACGTCATTGACCAAGTCATAGAGCGCTTGCGCCGGATAGGGCAGCAGGGCCGAACGTTGAATATGCGTCGTCATGTGAGCGTTATTTCCACAGCTGAGCGGCAAACACTACGAGAATGCCGATAGGCGCTATATAGCGCATCAAGAAGAAAGCCAGGGCGAACATTACCGGGCTGCGAATCGACAGCTCATCCCGAACCGCTTCGCGCCCCATCACCCAACCTGCAAACACCACGAAACACAAACCGCCCAAGGGCAACATGATTCGTGAGGTAAAGAAATCAATGACGCCAAAGAAATCCAGACCGTTGATGGCACCCCACTGATAGAGGTGAAAGACACCATCATCGTTCACGAAAAACTTGGCCTGCTGCCAGATGTTAAAGGAAAACACTGTTCCCAAACCAACAAACCAACAACTGAAAGCCAGCCAGAAGGTAACCCAAGCGCGACGAACCTTTGTACGCTCCACCAGATACGCGACCATCGGTTCCAGCAAAGAGATTGCCGAACTCCAAGCTGCAATGGCCACCAGTACAAAAAACACCACCCCCATCAATTGCCCGAACGCCACATTACCAAAGGCAAATGGCAGGCTGACAAACATCAAGCCGGGACCTTCACTTGGGCTCAACCCAGCAGCGAAGACAATCGGAAACAGCGCCATCCCCGCCAACAGTGAAACGAACGTATCCAGCAGCGCCACGCCCACCACTGTTCCGGAGAGCGATGCCCCTTTTGGCATATACGCCCCGTAAATCATGATGGAGCCGACACCGACACTCAGGGAAAAGAATGCATGCCCCATGGCCGGCAACAATCCCTCGAGCAAGCGCTCGGAATTGAAGTCGAACATGAAATGCACACCCTGCATGAAGTGCCCGGTGGTCATGCTATAGCCCAGCAGCACCAGCAACATTACGAACAACAACGGCATCATGATCCGTAAACTGCGCTCCAACCCGGCCACTACACCCCGGGCGATCACTACGGCAGAAAGCACCATGAAGAGTGTGTGCCAGAATGTCAGGCGCCAAGGGTCCGCTACGACCTTGCCGAAGTAGGCCCCTACCTGGTCGGACGTTACCCCCTGAAAATCGCCGCGCCCCATATCGATGATGTAGTCCAGGGACCAGCCACCGACCACGCTATAAAAAGACAGGATCAACAACGCAGTGATCATTCCGGCAAAGGCCCACCAAGACCAACGCGCAGAATGCCCCGCCTCCAACGCGAGTACCTTCAAGGCGTTCGCCGGACTTTTCCGGGCACGCCGGCCAATCAGGGTTTCGGCCAACATGACTGGCAGGCCGATGAGTGCGATGCACGCCAGAAACACCAGGACAAACGCCCCACCGCCATACATCCCCACCATGTAGGGAAACTTCCAGATACTTCCCAACCCTACCGCAGAACCGGTGGCAGCGAGTACGAAGACCCAGCGGCTCGCCCACCCTCCGTGGACAGAAACCTTGTCCGTCGACATCGTTAACACGCCCAACCGATCAAAAAAGAGCGCGCATTGTCCGGGATTCAAACAACACGCTCAAGCACGCAGGTTGACCGTAGCCGACACGCTCGCAACTGCCTATAATGCCGCCCCTATGGCTAAACAAAAGAAACACCCAACAGGGACCATCGCGCAAAACAAGAAGGCGCGACACGACTACTTCATCGAACATCGTTTCGAGGCTGGCTTGGTCCTGGCCGGCTGGGAAGTAAAGAGTCTGCGGGCAAGCAAGCTGCAACTGGTCGACAGCTACGTGCTGCTCAAAGACGGTGAAGCATGGCTGCTCGGCAGTCACATCACGCCGCTGACCACCGCCAGCACACACGTCATTGCCGACCCGGTACGTACGCGCAAGCTGCTGCTCAATGCCCGCGAACTGGAAAAGCTCGCCGCTGCCGTGCAACAAAAAGGTTATGCCTGCATCTGCCTGTCGTGGTACTGGAGCAAGCACCTGGTCAAGTGCGAAATCGCCTTGGGCAAGGGCAAGAAGGAATACGACAAGCGTGACACCGAGCGCGAGCGCGACTCCAATCGGGAATTGCATCGCGCCGTGCGTAACAAGGGCAAGGAAGACTGACTTCCTGCCAGCTTGTGACGAGGGTGCCAAGCGCCCTCGGTTATATCCCCTTACGCCGCTCCGCCCGAGCCATGCGTTGAACCTCTTGACGCACTTCCGCCAACACTTCCTGCACATACAGCAGGTGACGTGTTGAAACCTCCCGCGCCTGTTCCGCTCGCCCTTCGATAATTGCCAAGTACAAATCCCGGTGCTGATTGATCAGCATGTCTCGGGTCTCGGTACGCTGCTGGTACATCCCACCAATATTGGTCACCACGTTACGTTTGAGCAGGTCGAACAAGCCACGAATGGTGTGCAGCAGTACGGCGTTATGACTGGCCTCCGCGATAGCCAGGTGAAACCGGGCATCGGCTGCGCCCTCTTCCACACGGCTGACTTCATCCGCCCGCGCGTAGCAATCCTGCAAGGCTTCAAACGCAGCGGTGAGCCGCTCACGATCCACTTCGGTGGCACGTAACGCCGCGTAATACGCACACGACGCTTCAAGGGTCTGACGAAACTCCAGCAAATCGCGCTGAGCCTCAGGGTTGTTTTCCAACAGATGGAGCAGCGGATCACTGAAGGTTGAGCCCAACGAGTCCACCACATAGTTGCCACCACCCTGGCGACTGACCAGCAACCCCTTGGCCGCCAGCTTCTGGATGGCTTCACGCAACGACGGTCGCGACACGCCGAACTGCTCGGCCAGCGCGCGCTCAGCCGGCAAGCGCTCGCCCGACTTTAGCGTGCCCTCAAGGATCATGCCCTCAAGCTGCTCGACAATATCGTCAGACAAACGGCGCTGACGCACCTGATCAAAGCCCATAACTCATTCTCCACGATCCCGACCACTCGCCAGGCCTCTATTCTGGCCTATTGCCGCGTCGCCAGCACCTATCAGAGCGCCTTTGATTCAACCCATCAGATCAACCCGCCGCTGGTATTCGACCAAAGTTTCGAAAGCGGCAAATTGACACGCCCCCTGCAAGGCTCTTAACCTAGCCAACAGCGATTGTAAATTGGTAATACCAATTACCCAAATCAGCCAAAAGTGCCTGACCAACAACAATTAGGGGCCATCCCATATGCAAACCTGGCAACAGCTCTATAGCCCACTCGGCAGCCTCGGCCTGTCCGCAATGGCCGCCGTTATACCCATCGTATTTTTCTTCCTGGCCCTGGCCGTGTTTCGCCTCAAGGGCCACGTAGCTGGCAGCATCACCCTGGCGCTGTCGATCCTGGTAGCGATCTTCGCTTTCAAGATGCCCGTCGATATGGCCCTGGCTGCCGCCGGTTACGGCTTTGCCTACGGCCTGTGGCCAATCGCCTGGATCATTGTCGCCGCCGTATTCCTCTACAAATTGACGGTGAAAAGCGGCCAGTTTGAAATCATCCGCAGCTCCGTGCTGTCGATCACCGACGATCAGCGTCTGCAGGTGCTTCTGATCGGCTTCTGCTTCGGCGCCTTTCTGGAAGGTGCCGCCGGCTTCGGCGCACCGGTAGCGATTACCGCCGCGCTGCTGGTCGGGCTGGGCTTCAACCCCCTGTACGCCGCAGGCCTGTGCCTGATCGCCAATACTGCACCAGTGGCCTTCGGCGCCCTGGGGATTCCGATCATCGTGGCCGGCCAAGTCACCGGCATCGACGCGTTCAAGATCGGCGCCATGACCGGCCGCCAACTGCCGTTACTGTCGATGTTCGTGCCGTTCTGGCTGGTGTTCATGATGGATGGCATGCGGGGCGTCAAGGAAACCTGGCCAGCGGCGTTGGTGGCGGGCTTCAGCTTTGCCGTGACCCAATACTTCACTTCAAACTTCATCGGCCCGGAACTGCCGGACATCACCTCAGCCCTGGCCAGCCTGATTGCCCTGACGTTGTTCCTGAAAGTCTGGCAGCCCAAGCGCACCGCAGGCGCACAGATTGCCGGGGCAACGTCCAGCGCATCGGTCACCGCCAGCGCCGGCGGTTTCGGCCTGCCTCGCAGCACCGTCGCTTCGCCCTACAGCCTGGGGGAAATTTTCAAGGCCTGGTCGCCCTTCCTGATTCTGACGGTCCTGGTCACTATCTGGACCCTCAAGCCGTTCAAGGCGATGTTCGCCACCGGCGGCTCGATGTACAGCTGGGTCTTCAACTTTGCGATCCCGCACCTGGACCAGTTGGTGATCAAGGTCGCGCCTATCGTCACTAACCCGACCGCCATTCCAGCCGTGTTCAAACTGGACCCGATTTCCGCGACCGGCACGGCGATTTTCTTCTCCGCCCTGATCTCGATGCTGGTGCTGAAGATTGACATCAGAACTGGTCTTACCACTTTAAAAGAAACCTTCTACGAGCTGCGCTGGCCGATCCTGTCCATCGGTATGGTGCTGGCCTTCGCATTCGTCACCAACTACTCCGGCATGTCGTCGACCATGGCCCTGGTCCTGGCTGGCACCGGTGCAGCCTTCCCGTTTTTCTCGCCTTTCCTGGGTTGGCTGGGGGTATTCCTGACCGGCTCCGACACCTCGTCCAACGCCCTGTTCAGCTCCCTGCAAGCCACCACCGCCCACCAGATCGGCGTCAACGACGTCCTGTTGGTGGCCGCGAACACCAGCGGTGGCGTAACCGGCAAGATGATTTCCCCACAATCGATCGCTGTGGCCTGCGCCGCGACCGGCCTGGTAGGCAAGGAATCCGACCTGTTCCGCTTCACCCTCAAACACAGCCTGTTTTTCGCGACGATTGTCGGGCTGATCACCTTGGCCCAGGCCTATTGGTTCACCGGCATGCTGGTGCACTGAGACCTACACGTAATAGGGTAAGCAACGACGCCGGACAACCATTCCGGCGTCCGCTATTCCTGGAGGACCCATGAGCCTGCCTGCTGCTTTTCTTGCTGATGTCGCACAGTTGATCCCGAAAAATCGACGCTTCGACGATCCACTTTCCACGCTTGCCTTCGGCACCGACGCCAGCTTTTACCGACTGATCCCACAACTGGTGATCCGCGTCGAATCAGAGGACGAGGTGGTCGCCTTGCTGCAACTGGCGCAGCGCGACCGGGTACCGGTGACCTTTCGCGCCGCCGGCACCAGCCTCTCCGGACAGGCCATCAGCGACTCGGTCCTGATTGTGCTGGGCGACAATTGGAACGCTCGCGAAATTCGCGGCCTGGGTACGCAAATCCGCCTGCAACCCGGTGTGATCGGGGCCCAGGCCAATGCCTGGCTCGCGCCGTTCGGGCGCAAGATTGGCCCGGACCCGGCGTCGATCAATGCCTGCAAGATCGGCGGCATCGTCGCCAACAATGCCAGCGGCATGTGCTGCGGCACCGCGCAAAATACCTATCACACCCTCGCGGGCATTCGCCTGGTATTGGCAGATGGCAGTCGCCTGGACACCGAAGATGCTGCCAGCGTTTCAGCCTTCCGCCAACACCACGGCAACCTGCTGGAGCAGTTGGCAACCCTGGGCCGCGAGACCCGCGCCAATGCTGAGCTGGCTGCAAAAATCCGCCACAAATACCGTCTGAAAAACACCACCGGCCTGTCACTCAATGCCCTGGTGGATTTCGACGAGCCGCTGGATATCCTCAGCCATTTGTTGGTGGGCTCCGAAGGCACCCTGGGATTTATCAGTGCGGTGACCTACGACACCGTGATCGATCATCCCAACAAAGCGTCAGCCCTGATTGTGTTCCCGGATGTAGAAACCTGCTGCAACGCGGTGACAGTACTGAAAACCCAGCCAGTCTCGGCGGTCGAACTGCTGGACCGACGCAGCATGCGTTCGGTGCAGGACAAGCCAGGCATGCCGGCTTTCGTACAACACCTGTCGGAAAATGCCTGCGCATTGCTGATCGAATCCCGCGCCGCGTCTTCCACGCTGCTCCATGAACAACTGGCGCTGATCATGGCTTCACTGGCCGGTTTCCCGGTGGAGAAGCAAGTCGATTTCACCGAAGACCCCGTGGAAAACGCCCGCCTGTGGGCAATCCGCAAAGACACCTTCCCCGCCGTCGGCGCCGTGCGCAAAACCGGCACAACGGTAATCATCGAAGACGTGACCTTCCCGGTCGAACAACTGGCCATCGGCGTTAACCGCTTGATCGAACTGTTCGACAAACATCACTACGACGAAGCCATCCTTTTCGGACATGCATTGGAAGGGAATCTGCACTTTGTCTTCACCCAAGGCTTCAACAGTGCCGAAGAAGTCGCACGCTACCAGGCGTTCATGGACGACGTCGCACAGTTGGTGGCGGTGGAGTTCGGCGGCTCACTGAAAGCCGAACACGGCACCGGCCGCAATATGGCGCCTTTCGTCGAGCTGGAATGGGGCAGCGATGCCTACCAATTGATGTGGCAGCTCAAGCGCCTGCTGGACCCCAACGGCATTCTCAACCCAGACGTGGTGCTCAGCGAAGACCCGCAAATCCACCTTAAACACCTCAAGCCATTGCCCGCCGCCGACGAGCTTGTGGATAAGTGCATCGAGTGCGGCTTTTGTGAGCCGGTCTGCCCGTCAAAAGGCCTGACCTTGAGCCCACGCCAGCGCATCGTGATATGGCGCGACATCCAGGCCAAAAAACGCGCAGGCGTCAACACCACCCAGCTGGAAACCGCTTACCACTACCAGGGCATTGAAACCTGCGCCGCCACCGGCTTGTGCGCCCAACGTTGCCCCGTAGGCATCAACACCGGCGACCTGGTGAAAAAGCTGCGCAGCCGCGACGCCAACCGTACGAAAACGGCCGACTGGCTGGCGACGCACTTCTCTACGGCTCTGCAAGGTGCCCGCTTCACCCTGCACGTCGCCAATGGCGCGCGGATGCTGTTGGGCGCGCCGCGGCTGGCAAAGCTTTCCGCCACCGTGACCAAGCTGTCCAAGGGGCAAATCCCCCAATGGACCAACGCTATGCCACAACCGGAAAAGGCCATTCGCTTCAGCCCCACCGTGAGCGATGAGCGGCCACGCGTCGTGTATCTGGCGGCCTGCGTGTCACGGGCGATGGGACCGTCGGCGGGCGACAAAGAACAAATGTCGCTGTACGACAAAACCCGTGGCCTGCTGGAAAAGGCCGGCTATCAAGTCGTCTTTCCCGACAATCAGGACAGCCTGTGCTGCGGCCAAACGTTCGCCTCCAAAGGCTACGCCGAACAAGCCGAACACAAGCGCGAGGAACTGATCGGCGCCCTACTCCACGCCAGCCGTGGCGGCCTCGACCCGATCTATTGCGATACCAGCCCGTGCACCCTGCGACTGGTGCAAGACCTGGGCGAAACCCGCCTGGACCTCTACGACCCGGTACGGTTTATCCGCACCCACCTGATGGACCGTCTCGACTTCACACCCCAAGAGGCGCCCATCGCCGTACACGTCACCTGCAGCACCCAGCACCTGGGAGAAAGCCAGGCCTTGATCGACCTCGTCCGGAAATGCAGCCACACCGTGGTAATCCCCGAAGGCATTCACTGCTGCGGCTTTGCCGGTGACAAAGGCTTCACCACGCCGGAGTTGAATGCCCACTCACTGCGCTCGTTGAAAGATGCGGTACAACATTGCAGCGAAGGCATCTCCACCAGCCGTACCTGTGAGATCGGCCTGAGCCAGCATGGCGGGATTGATTATCACGGATTGGTGTATCTGGTGGATCGCGTCACCCAGGCTCGCACCCACTAATTCAACCACCCAACAGAACCCCTGCGCGCCGGCGTAGTCATCTGCATAAGCCTCGTTGAACTAGGCTGATCCGTGACCTCGCTGGCTGCCCGCAACCGCCGCGCAGCATCGAGCCCTCTTTGCACAAGGAGATACCCATGAAGCGTTCCGCTCTTGCTGGCTTGTTCATTACTGCTGCGATGCTCGCCTCCCCCGCATTTGCAGCCGGTAAAACAGACGATTTGTGCCAAATCAACCTGGACAGAATCAACAACGGGAAAGCCTTGCTCGCGACCGACACCAGCGGCAAAAGCGGCGAAATAGACACCGCCGTGTCCCAAGCCAAGGCGGCCCATGCCGCAGGTGATGACAAGACATGCATCGAGATCACCTCCAAAGCCCTGCAAGACCTGCAGGACAGCGACAAAGGCGGCAACCAATAGCTAGGCAACCGCTCAAGGCCAACCTTCGGGTTGGCCTTCTGTGACCGTTTGACGTACACTGCACAGGCTTGTCGCTCACTTTGAAACACCGAGCAACAAGCACGGGGCCGTTTAGGATTCGACGCCGGTCGCGAAACTTTAGGTGCATGCCGAGTTGGTAACAGAACTCGTAAATCCACTGTTGCAACTACTTATAGTTGCCAATGACGAAACCTACGGCCAGGAATTCTCTCTCGCTGCGTAAGCAGCTTTAGATCCTGAGCTTCTGGTACCTTCGGGTCCAGCAATCACCAGGGGATGTCTGTAAACCCAAAGTGATTGTCATATAGAACAGAATCGCCGTGCAGTACGTTGTGGACGAAGCGGCTAAAACTTACACAACTCGCCCAAAGCACCCTGCCCTTCGGGTCGCTGAGGGTTAACTTAATAGAAACGGCTACGCATGTAGTACCGACAGCGGAGTACTGGCGGACGGGGGTTCAAATCCCCCCGGCTCCACCATTTCATCATCTAAAGACGTCCACGGACGTCTTTTTTTGTGCCTGAAATCCAGAAGAATCAAGGCTTTCAGCTCCATTGAGATCCATAGAGGGATTTTGAGCTCCATCCATTTTGGTATTCCAAATGGTATTCCAAGCTCACCAGTGCTATTTTTTGGAATACCAAAACGGTGTTAGAGGTAGCTCTCATGCCTGCTCCAGCCCTCCGTCTCACTGACCGTCAGCTCAAGGCAGCCAAGGCAAAAGACAAGGATTACGTCCTCAGTGATGGAGATGGTCTTCAGCTCCGGGTCAGGAGCAATGGCTCGATGCTGTGGAACTTCAACTACCGCGAACCAGTAACCAAAAACCGCATCAATATGGGTCTAGGCACGTACCCAGAGCTCTCACTAGCGAACGCCAGGAAGAAAGTGGTTGAAGCGCGCGAATTGCTGGCTCAAGGCATCGACCCCAAAGCGCAACGCAACACACTTATGGAAGCCAAACGAGCAGAAACGGAACACACGTTTGAGAACGTGGCCACCGCTTGGTTTGAGCTGAAAAAGGACTCCGTCACCCCCGCGTACGCCGAAGACATTTGGCGATCTCTCACGCTGCATGTATTTCCAGATCTGAAAACAACTCCACTCTCGAAAATCACTGCACCAATGGTCATCGCACTGCTTCGTCCAATCGAGGCCAAAGGCAGCCTCGAGACAGTGAAGGTCCGCCAGGATTGCCTCACGCAGGCGCATACCAGTCACACGAGCTAAGAGCACAATGGCACTCACCCTCGACTACTGACGATCTGACAGTGCTTGCACAATCAGCTCGACCTGAACACGGTCTTGGCCTTGCGGGGCCTCACTGCGCACGCTTGAGCGCTGAAAACCTAGCGCCTTGCTCGGACTGGGAATTTTGACGTATTGATCACCGCGCAGCGCGGCCATCGTGCGGTTGACACTAGACAGGCGGTTCTGAGCGGTGGCGATGCCAACGTTGCCCTGCTCAACCTGCTCGCGCATGTGAACGGCGTACCGCATGAGGATCTCGCGGTTGATCTGTCGCGCGTCATTGAGTCCCGGCCCCTCCTCGGATCGACACCATTGCACGAAGGCCTGCCAGCGATCGCTATGGGCTTTGACGGTACCAAAATGGCCATCGCCAAACAGATCTTTCAGGGCTTGCAGTCCGGCATAGCTGAGCTGGCGGCCGAAGCCGAAATTACGCCCAGATCGCTTACCGACCCGAGCCATTTCTCTGTTCCTGGTCGACTGCAGCCAGATCAAGTAAAAGGGCCTGCCAGTGCGCATTCACGATGGAGACCTGACCCCAATCCGTCGGACGAAAACACAGCCTGTTATCGGTGACGTAGAGGTGTGCGCCCTCCTCTTTCAACCATTGAATGATGTCAGTCGCCGAGGCGATAGCTTTATGGGTGGTAGCGACATCGGCGACACCGGCGCCCCCCCCTGGCCTTGCCTGGCTTTAAGCATGGCGACAAAGTTGCGACAGTCACGGCGACAAACCGCTCTTTCGGCTCCTTTTGGCGCTGAGCCAGGTGGTGGCGCAGCGCTTCATCAAGATTGAACATGACGCACCTCGAAGGTATGACCGTCGGTGATCAGCCACTGATGATCAATCAACTCGACCAACAGCTTGGCGGCATGACGGCTGCTCTTGCGGGCAAATCGGGGACCGTTGCGATTCAGCTCTCCAATACTGAAGCGCTTCCACTCTTTGGCCTGCAGCCAGCGCAGCAGCCGGTCCGCCTCTTCCCTCACCCGGCACACCGGTTCCTGCTCGGTCAGACGCTGAATCTCCGTGAGGTAGTAACCGATTAAGGTGGAGGCGCGTTGGATAGCCTCTCTCGCCATCCGGAAGTGTGAAAAAAAGCCTGCGTCGCTGATCCTCGAGCATTGTAAGGAACTCGTAGGCCCCCCCTTCCAAACGGGAGCCCTCATACCCTTCCAAATAGGCGTCTTGGGCAGCGCGAAAGGCGGCCGTCGCACCGTAGATCGGATCGCTCGCGACCAAGCGGCCGAAATCGGCTTGCAGCCGAGAGTCATCCTTGCCATAAACCAGCAACCCATCAGCAGCATTGGTGGACTCATCCCCCACTCCAAAGCTGGACATCGCCTTGAAGATGGGGCGGTCAGAAGTTCTTCGCTTAAGGAGATTGGCCCCAAAAGCATTAGAATAGATACTGGCTTTGCCAAGATCCCCTCCTCCCTGAATCTTCGCGACATCCGCGCAAGTCAGCAGATTGTCTTTTGCCTGCTTGGCATCGGAACAACCGAGGATCATATTCGAACAAAGCGCAAGTAAGTCACGGATAGGGAGGTGCAGCCCGTTGTGCCTGGCAATTTCAACCAAATCGCCCAAGCGGCGAGAGAGCTGGCCATGATCTGACTCACCCAAAAGCCTGCGGCGATTCTCGTCGATGGGACAAATTTTATCTTCAGTCTGAAGTGCGCAGCGTTTGCAGTTGTCCCATTCAGGATGCCCTGCCACAGCCATAGCCACCTCGTCTAACGTTTTGCGGCTAGTAGAGCGGCTGAGATCGAACACCGCCAGGCGATCAGGAGCCGGGCCGGCCTGTAAGAAGCGCTCTTGCAGCGGTTTGCGAAGTGGGTGATCTCGCTCTTGGCGACGACCTAAATCACGGAGACGATCAAGAATTTGCCCATGGTTTGCAGCAAGGATCACGACCTCAGAGTCATCGCCCTCTAGTACCGACCTTTCAAGTCGTTGCAATGGCAAATCGCTCTCCTCGCCATTGAGCTCGGAAAGATCCTTGATAAAGATAGCCAAACGCCCATCCGCCAGATGCAACTCTTTCACGTTACCTTTGGCGGCCCAAGCATTGGGATTCCCACCAATACGCTCCCACAAGGCACGGCAGTGGTACGTCTTACCATCACCAGCAGTTCCGGCGATTAAGATAGACCCCAGCGCCTTGGATTCAATGTGTCTAACCATATCCTCTAAAAAAGGGGCTGATAGGCTAATCGGCTTGACCCTTGCCTGTGCCAGTGCCCTCGAAACATACTCATCGAACATCGCTAGGTTGGTCGATGACGGCCCATAGCTACGCAAAAAGTGAACCCAAGCACTTGATGGTGGAACTTCGACGTTGGAGCGCCGCACGGAGCCGCCACGACCTTTCCCGGCCTGCAGCATCCGCTGATCAATCAGCGCGTCACGTGTTTCCCAATAAAACTCATCAGTTAAATGGGGGAACTGAATTCTGATCCGTTCTAGCAGCGACTGATTGCCAATACTAGAACCATCGGCGGGAACGGCGGCCAGCAAGGCCTCAACCAACTCATTCATTCACAACACTCCCTTGCAGCCCGCGGTAACATGGGCCTACCAAAATAAAATATGGCGACAAATAAACTGGAAGGAATCAGAGGGAAACTGACACTAAGAGCCAGGCAAAAACCTGCGCCTATGGAGAGCCATCCCTGGGGTATTGCGACCAATCAACTTACGATACCTATCACCTTATCCACTGGCAAAGCATGGGTAAAGCCAAAGTCACAGCTTTTTGCCATCATGGATAGCTTACAGAAGCACATTGGTCGGACATTGGTGTTTTGGCCACATGACCGCGACCTTTGCATAACAGGTTTACGAGCAGGCTTGTACACGCCAGCAATCGCTAGCAGAAGCCTTAGATTCCGCTCAAAAACGAGATCGCGAAGTACAACTGTGGAATTGAGAGTTGATCGACGTAAGGGCGGGAATTTAAGAAAATTCGCGAATGGTATTCCAAAAGGTATTCCAATAAAAAAAACAATCCATAAAAATCATAAAGTTATGCAATCAATTCAGATCACCCCGGCCCCCAAATATGAAGCACCACCAAAACCCGCCTTGTGCGGGTTTTGTTGTTTCTGGGCTTCTGAAAAGACACCGCCGAATAGGGTGCCGGATATTTCCTTCAAAACGTCGCGCCATTGATGAACTGGTCTTGCTCAAACGACACGACTAGCCTTGAAAGGTCGCTGCAAAATCAGCGACCGGGTTTAGCAGCTCGGTTAATATCAAGGCATGCAATGCCACCATCCGTTCAAGCGATGCATCAGCATCCGCTTGGCCACGTTATGGCGGCTATGTGTGGGGCACCTTCGGGTGCGCTGGGTTCCTTGATTCCTGGTCTGCTAACCCGCGCATAGTCGCCACCCTTTTCGTTTAGCAGCGATGTCTGGCGACTCCACCAATCAAGGAGCGCAGTCATGAAAAAGATCAGCCCCAATCCACCATGCACGAGCCCGTCCGGTACCAACATCTTCTGTATCGCTAAAAACATCGACACCGAAACCCTGCTCGTACAGGCCTGCGAGACACTCGCGTCGCTGAACGCTATCACTGCTGATCTGGCTTTTGAGCTTGATGGTGTCCATCGCTATAAGCTTCTTGCAACCCAGCAATTGAGCGCCTTGGGTGAATTGCTAGTGGCGCGCGCACTGGACATTCTTGTGCCAACAGCAGATTTAGAAACTGTGGGTAGGACAGCTCCCTGACACAAAAATAACGAACCGACGGGGAACCCGCCAAAAAGGAAATTTGGGTCGAACCATCACTTTTTATGAGCCGCTTGCCCTCGTCGTACGCAACCGTGGTCTGACCCCAATTTCCTCGATTTCCTGTTTCAATTTCAACGTTGAAATTTCAGTAAGTTGGCCCCCCTGCCATTAACAGAATCCCGCGGGTTTCCGACCCCGTATGGGAATCAAATCGTCAGGGGCCCCGGCAGCCCCAACACCCGATAGGATGGTGAGTTACCGCACCGATGCGATGTCTTTCAGTGGCCTTTTTTGGATCAGTGCAAGAAGATAACCACCCACATGTCCCCTCCTCTATGATCAAAAGCGGGTACCGCGCTGCAGGCGGCTTTGACACACGATCTTTAAAGTGAACTCCACCAATGACAAGAAAGAAAAAACGAACGCCGATCCCAACTGATGTTGCTGCGCAGGTGTTGTTCTTGTCTGACCGAACCTGCTGCGTGTGTCGAACGAAGGGAAAACCAGTTCAGATTCATCATGTCGATGAAGATCCGTCCAACAATCTATCCTCAAATCTCTCGACCCTGTGCTTTGACTGTCATCGGGAAACCCAAATTCGCGGTGGGTTCGATCGGAAGCTAGATGCCGATCAAGTGATCCTTTATCGGAATGATTGGCTGAGAATTGTGGCAACCGAAAGGGCTACCTCAGAGGCGAAACGGGAGAAAAGGTCAGACAGAGATGCGCTCGATGTAGAGTTGATTACGAGCATTGCAGAGATATATCGGGAAACAAAACAGTTTGATTCGTTAGCAGTTCACTACGATGTCATCGGCAACAAAGAGCTCCGTGACAAATACGTCGAGCAGGCCATCAGCGGTGGGGCTTCAGCAGATACGATTTTTTACTTACGAGGCAGCCTGCAACAACGACCGGATCTTGTTCCAGAGGAAATCATTGATGATCATCTAGCCGAATTTAGCGACGGTGATGATCACGAACAACACGCAAGGGCACTCCTTGCCATCGGCCGGCGCTTAGAGGCCGCACAGAAATATATTCAGGGTATTAATGACTCATTACAGAATGAAAATTGGTTCTCTGCGGCCTTCTACATCCGAGAGTTCACGGAAGAAAAGCTGATCGAAGATTTACTCAAGGCCGCATACCGAGAATCTACCGACCAGGGAGAGACGTGGTGGCAGGTCCGAGCACTAGAAGAGCTGGGCTGGGCTGCAGAACTAAAGGAGCTACTTCTACGGAAGAAAGATGAGATTGAAATCTCAGGAAATTTGTCGCTCATGGAACTCCTCGCTGAAGCACAGGGGGACCGGGCTCTGTCTAACAGTTTACGGAAAGCAATAGCACGAGGATCGATTCCCGAGTAGACGCTGGTGCCTGAAGTCACCGAAAGAGCGGCTAGCGAGGCCGACCGTGTATCCCCTGCTGTATCCCTGAGACGGGCATAGGCCTTACAAGCCAATAAAAGTTGCCCCTTAATAGTCCTGTTCAAATGAACCCGGCCACCAATTCAACATATAAAGACGTCCCCGGACGTCTTTTTTTTACCTGAAATTCAACCCTACCCACCACATAGACAATCACCCCCCATTATCCCATCATCCCTAACCCCCAAGCACCGACGCCCTTCCCCCTGCGAGGCCCACCATGGACTACCTTGCTGCATTAACCGCCTTCATCGAGGCCGCCGACAGCAACAACTTTTCCCGCGCCGCAGACCGGCTGAACATCAAGGCCTCCACCGTCTCCCGCTACATCAAAGAGCTTGAACAGGACCTGGGCATAGCCCTGTTCAACCGCTCCACCCGCGCGTTGCACCTGACCGAAGGCGGTGAGACGTTCCTGCTCCACGCCCGTGAAGTGTTGAAACAACTTGAGCGCGCAAAAGCCGCGACCTCAGCCCTGAATCAGCACCCACGCGGGGTGTTGAAGTTGAATGTGCCTCCAGCGTTCTGCCGCCATCATCTGATGCCAAGATTCAAAGGTTTCCTCGAGCGTTTCCCAGAGATCAAGCTTGAAGTCACCCTGGAGAACGCCCAGGTCAATCTCATCCATGAAGGCGTCGACCTGGCGATCCGGATTGGCACGCTGGCCGACTCCACGCTCAAGGCGCGCAAGCTGGCGGATGAAACCTTGAAGGTGTGCGTCAGCCCGGCGTTTGCGGCCCTGCATGAGCAGCCTTCAACACCCGAAGATTTGATTCGTTATCCCGCCATTCTGGGCGCTCATCTGTCAGATGAAATCACGCTGATTGCCAAAGACCACGCCGTGCCGATTTCGCTGTCGGGAAGCTTGCGGCTCAATGATCTGGATGCGCAGCTCATCGCGGCCAAAGACGGTCTGGGCATCGCGCTGTTGCCGGACTGGCTGGTGGCGAAGAGTCTTGAGCAGGGAGACCTGCAGGTTTGGCTGCCGCAATGGCGCGTTCAGTCCACCGAGCAGCGATCCGCCATCTGGTTTGTCTACCCTCCCAAGCGCGTCGTCTCCTCTAAGGTGCGCTGTTTTATCGACTTCATCGTGAGTCAGATTGGTAACCCGCCCTACTGGAAAACCTAAGGCAAAGCCGCCATCTCGTCCGGTCAGCTAAAGCGGATGTCCAACGAGCGCAGATGGGTTTGCAAACCGGCGTCCTGGACCGGAATCAAGAAGGCTTCCCGGTCCGATTCGTTAAAGTGCGCATGCCAATACCCGGGCGGCGTTACGAAGGCCAGGCCAGGGCTCCAGTCGACTCGAACGGGGTTGTGAATCTGCCCATCCGCCGCAAGTTCGGTGCCCACCAGGGAATAGCAGCCGTCGGGGCAATCAATGATGAAGTCCAGGGCGATGGATTGATGTCGGTGCGGCTTCTGAATGGAGCCCGCCGGCAGGATGCCGTACATCGCCCATAAAACATGGGTCACTGTTCGGGTTTGAGGGAAGTTGCGGTTGGCCAACAGGATACTGATACGGCTACGGTCCTGGGCACGCGGGTCCTCCGCTGCTTCCCGCAGTTTTGCATTCGCGACCTCGGCGGGGTAAAGGGTCGGAGCGAAACGATCGACTGTGCGGGTCACGCCCAGGAACCGCAGCAACGGCTCGTCATGGACGTAATACAGACGCGTGTCCTCGGTCGCGGTGAGCACCACTGCATCAAGCCCCGGCAGTGCCATGAAGCATCCTTTGGCCCATTCGAATGTATGCCGGCCTTGAACGAGGCCACCGCTGCCGGCGATGACATACAGCACCTGGGACGTGGCATTCGGATTAAGTTTCAGGCTATCTCCGGCATTCAGCCGGATGAAGTTGGCACAGAGGCCAGGCCCCGTGGCGGGCCCTTCACAGCCAAGCGACTCGCTGAGGTCAAGGGGAACGAGCCTGGACTCACCCGAGTTATAAAGCGATGCAGGAAAGCTGTGATAAGGAATGCGGGTGATCAGGTTGGCGCTTATCGGGTTCGCCGCCTTGCTGTATTCGAAATACTCCGCTTCGCGCTCATAGGCAGGCAAGTCGGTGCTGACGCTGGATTTGAGTCGGGTATTCATAAGCTCCACCTTGATGTGCGCTTGATGGCTGCGCGGGTGGAATGACTATAGGAACCCCTCACTCCCGGAGTAAGTGCTCAACCGGCACAGCAGTTGTGTCTAAAAGGGCAGCGATCTTATTGGAGCTGATTCGCCGCCCGCACCAACCGTCGCGCAGCCTCGCGAAGTTCCTCCCGATTCAACGAAGCAAACCCCAGTCGCAACGCGTTCTCCGCTTCATCCACAGGAGAAAACAGTCGACCGCTACGCACCACCAACCCATATTCCAACGCCCGCAGCACCAGTTGATCAACATCGACCCCAGCCTCAAACCGCACCCAAAGCGCCAATCCGCCTTCCGGCTCGCGAATTGAAATCCGCTCCCCAAACCCTTCCAGCAAGCACTTTTGCAGCGTTTCCCGACGCAGGCGATATTCCTTCGTCACGCGCCGCAGGTGTTTCTTCAGCTCACCGTTATTGATCAGGTCCGCCAGCATCTGCTGCGTGACGGCATCGCCCTGTCCCAAGACCAGCGCAGCGTTGCGGTTGAGCACTTCGATCACATCGGTCGGCGCGACCACGTAACTGCAGCGGTAGGTCGACCCCAGCGATTTGGACAATGAGCCGATATAGATCACATGCCGCTGCGTGCTGTCGCTGGCGAGGGGTGCGTAGGGCCGGCCGTCAAAGTGATATTCATGGTCGTAGTCTTCCTCGATCACGCAAAAGTCGTGCTGCCTGGCCAGTGCCAGCAATTGTTGCCGGCGTTCGGCGTGCAGGCTGACGGTGGTCGGAAACTGGTGATGGGGAGTGACATAGATCATCCGGACGTTGTGGAGCCGGCACAGCTCGTCGATGTGATCGACCCGGCAGCCTTCGCTGTCCATGTCCACGGTCACGAGGCGAGCGCCCAATTTGCGGAATATCTCCCACGCCGGCGGGTAGCTCAGGCGCTCTACCAGCACCACGTCACCGGGTTTGAGCAGCGCACTGGCGGTCAGGTACAGCGACATCTGGACACCCTGGGTCAGGCAAATATGTTCGGCACCCACGGCCAGGCTGCGATTGTTGCGCAGCATTTCGGCCAGGGCTTTACGCAGTTCATAACTGGTGCCCTCGCTACCGTGGCGCACGGTATTGGAGGCAAAACTGCTGCGCAGGGCTCTGCGGTAGTAGCGATGCAACAGGGCTTGGGGCAGCAAACGGTGGTCACAGGCGCCGTTATCGAAGAACAGGACCTCGGGCCGATGTTGCAAGGCGGTCATCTGGTCGTTTTGGGCAAAATACGCAACGGCAGGTTGTGCCTGAAGCTCTAACGCGAAAGACTGCGGTTCACTTCGGGCAGTGGCTGCGGCTGCCAACTGCGCGCTGACAAAAGTGCCTCGACGCTGTTCGCTGACCAGCCAGCCCTTGGTGATGGCTTCTTCATAGGCGAGGATCACGGTCTTGCGGTTGACGTCGAGCAACCGCGCCATTTCCCGGGTCCCGGGCAAAAGCGTCCCGGGCGGCAGGCGACCGTCGATAATCGCGCTCACCAGCCCTTCGACGATCTTGCGATACGAGGCTTGGGACTCAGCACCATCCAGCTTGAGCAGGAGTTGCCATTTGCGCATCTGGACCATCTGAAATATCCAAAACTGGAGGTTCTAATGGTCCTAAGTCTAGCGCAACAATCAAACCTCATTCACCCCCGAGGTCTTTATGAACACACGCCATGTCATTGAATTGTCGCCCTCGGGCAAAACCTTCGAGGCCGGTGAAGAGTTGCTGCTCGACGCCATGCTCGCCAGTGGGCTGTCGGTGCCATTCTCGTGCCGTCGGGGTGCTTGTGGTTCGTGCAAGGTCAAAGTCATGGGCGGGCAATACCGTGACAAAATTCTGCTGCCAGGCGCCCCAGCCCCTTCTTATCCCCTCGCCGACGATGAATTGCTGCTGTGCCAGAGCCATGCCTGCGCCGATATGCGCCTGGAAATCCCCGGATGGTCGTTGGACACACCGCCGCTGGAAGTCACCGCACACGTGTTGAGTAAACGCGCGCTGAGCGTTGATATCACCGAGTTGGTGCTCAAGCCCGACAGCTTGGAGACGCTTGAGGTGCGTGCCGGTCAGTACGTCAAGTTTCGCCTCGATGAGGGCGATAGCCGCTGCTTCTCGATTGCCAATCTGCCGGCACAGGATCACGGCCAACTGGTGTTTCATATTCGCCGGGTCAGCGGTGGGCTGTTCTCCGAGCGCAGGCTGGCGACACTGGAGGTGGGCGATGCGCTCACGCTGGAAGGCCCATTCGGCGCGTGTACCTGGCAGCACGATGATGATCGCCCGGTCGTACTGTTCGCCACCGGAACCGGCTATGCAGGCGTCAAGCCGCTGCTGCTGAGCGCGCTGGCGCGCCATGCCGAGGTGACGTTGTATTGGGGCGGCTCATGGCCGGCGGATTTTTACGACCGCGACTTCCTCGACCAGGCCATCACCACGCACCCGCGTTTTTCCTGGCACGCGGTCTTGTCCTCCGAAGCCCAGGTGCAGCAGGTTGCGCTAGGGCAGAGGCATCGTTGGGCGGATGCCCAGGTCTACGCCTGCGGGAACAGCTCAATGATCCGCACTGTCCGCGAACAATGCCTTGCGGCGGGCCTGTCGGCTCACCGTTTTGTCGCTGAGGCCTTTGTGCCCAGTGGCCTGTCGCAACCCGCGTCGGGAGCCAAACCGCTGGATCCGGTCTGGGAAAAAGTCGGCCCGCGCTATTCACTGGACGGCATGTTGGCGGCCCGCGAGCAGTCGGTACGCGCCTTGACGTCGATTGCCAGTCAACTGCGCGTCGGGATGACCACAGCCGAAGCCATCGATATGGCCAATCAACAGCTGCAGATCATGGGCGCCTCCCACACGTGGCATCCGACCTATATCCGGTTTGGCGAAGACACCATTCGCACGCCACGCCAAGGTATCGATCCGCAGCGCACGTTACGCGTGACCGATATTGCTGTGGTCGATCTCGGCCCGGTGTGGGACGGTTACGAGGGCGACTATGGCGACACCTTCGTGTTTGGCGAGCACCCGCTATACGAGGCGTGCGTCAAAGCGCTGCATGAAGTATTCGACGAAACCCGCGCAGCCTGGCACCGCGGGCTGACTGGCCAGGAGCTGTACGATTTCGCTCAGCACAGCGCGGCCGCAAAAGGTTGGGAGCTGGAGCGCAATCTCGCCGGGCACCGTATCGCCGATTTCCCCCACGCGTTGTTTGGCGATACGAAACTGGCTGAACTGGAGATCGTGCCGAGCGAGATGGTTTGGGTTCTGGAAATCCAGTTGTGTCACCCCACCGAAGCGGTCGGCGCGTTCTTTGAGGATATTCTGATCGCAGAAGCCGCTACGCCCCATTGAAACAACGCATCCAAGGCGAACGATCCGGCCGGCGGATCGTTCGTCTTCAATGTAGCTACACTTGCAAACCGTTATAGTCGACGCAGTTCCAGCAGCACCTGAAACCCACACGATCAGACAACCGGAAGTCCGATACCTCATGCTCAAGCCCGCCCTGCTTCTGACCCTCGCCACCGTCTCGACCTTCGCCCATGCGGACCTCGCTGGCGTCTGGCAAGGCACACTCGGCAAAACACCGATAACCGCCTGTTTCAACGCTGCACCCGACACCGGCGGCAGTTACTACTACCAGCGATTCCTCGCACCGATCCAACTGGCTCAAGAAAAGGCCGGTGAACCTTGGGCGGAAGACGGTAAAACCGGGTTCTGGCAGCTGGACGAACCCCAGGGCGATACGCTGACGGGAACCTGGAGTAAGGCCGCAGGCGGCACGTCGTTACCCTTGGCATTGAAACGGGCAAGCACCGAGGGCTGTGGCAGCGACGCCTATAACGCGCCAATGGAAGCAGCAGCACTCCCCGTCAAAGTGGAGAAAAAAACCTTCGGCGAACACTCCTATCAGGTTAAGACCCAAGGCGCCCAAGTCACCTTCAAACTGGAGGGTGACAGCCCGGCGATCAAGAAGATCAATCAGCAGCTGGCACGCCTGGCCGTCAGCCCTGAAGGCCAGACAGCGTTTTTCAGCGAGCGCCGTAAATACCTGGGCAGTAACGGTTCCGCCAACACCAGCGAAATCACGGTCGAGCCCACGTATTGGTCGTCCCAGTGGATCACCATCAAGTTCTACCGCTGGACCGCAGGCTTCGGTCGCAACGGCATCAGTTGGGGCCTGCACACCTGGAACCTGCAAACCGGTGAAAGCGTAGATCCGTGGACCTGGCTCGGCGGTCGCCAGGAGTGGTATGACCCCTACTCCGGCGAAGTGAAATTGTCACCCAAGTTCAGCGCCTGGCTGGAAAAGCAAACCACCGTGGACGAAGGCTGCCCGGCGGTCACCAGCTATTCGACTTTCGACCTGAGCTTCAACACCCAAGGCCTGCAGCTCTCGACCCCGGCCACAGGTGACGGTTGCGACAATGAGTTGAGTTTCACCTGGGACCAACTGGCGCCGGTGCTGTCGGCATCCGGCAAGGCGGCGTTGCCCAGCCTGAAGTTGCCTTAGCCACTGTCAAGCAAACGAAGGCAATCCCATGTGGGAGCTGCCGAGCTTTAGCGAGGCTGCGATGGCGGTGGGTCAGGCAACATCAATGTTTGCAGTACCGACGCCATCGCAGGCAAGCCAGCTCCCACCTTTGATCTTCGCTGTATTGACGCTCTGCCTTCGCTTAACTGATCGGCATGAAGGCCAACCTCACAAAAACCCATCACTCATTCACGAATTGTTAAGAATCGCCCTCGTATACTCACCGATTGCCCGGACTGCTCCCCCGAACGGTCCCTTGCCCACGGTGGCCTGAATCCATGACGCGCTCTGCTCCGCTGCTGCTCCTGCTCGCTGCTCTGCTGTTTTTCTTCGCCCTCGGCAATCACGAGTTGCAAGGCTCGACCGAAGCCCGGGTGGCCGGGATCGCCATGGCCATGCACCTGGATAACGACTGGGTCGTGCCTCGGCTGTTTCGCGAACCCTTCCTGGAAAAACCACCCTTGAGCCTGTGGATCGACGCCGGGGCGATTCGCCTGTTTGGCGGCACCACCTGGGCGGTACGCCTGGCGTCGGCGTTTTCCGGTTTGTTCAGCGTGATGCTGCTGTACGGAATGTTGCGCAAGTTTGGTCGGCCAAAAACCCTGGCCTTTGTCGCTGGGCTGATGCTGGCGACCATGGGCAGTTATTGGAGCAACGTGCGTGGGGTCGGTGAAGATGCGCTGCTCAGCCTGGGCGTGACCATGGCCCTGCTGGCGTTTTATCAGGCCAATCGCCCCGAGTCTGAGCGTTCGGCCTCCAACCTCGGCACCTGGCTGCTGTTTACCCTCGGGATGTTGATTGCCACATTGAGCAAAGGCGTGCTGGGCCTGGCGATGCCGGGCATCGTGATCTTTGCCTACCTGGCCTGTACCAGCCTGATGGATAAACGCCTCAAGCTTGGCGACTGGATTCGCCCGGGCCTGTTCACGCTGCTGGCCCTGCTGCCCTTGATGATCTGGCTGGGCTTTCTGTTCCAGCGCGATGGCATGCAGGCGGTTCGCGAGGTGCTGTTGACCAACAGTGTCGGACGCTTCGACGGCTCCTTCGTCGAAGCCGGTCACTACGAGCCGTTCTACTACTACCTCGCCAAATTGCCCGAAGCGTTTTTGCCCTGGAACATCCTGGTGTACCTGGGGTTGTGGCACTTCCGTAAAAGCCTGATGCGCAACCGTTACCGGCTGTTCTTCAGTGTATGGCTGGTGGCGCAGTTCACCCTGCTGACGTTTGCGTCGAGCAAGCGCACGGTGTACCTGATGTCGCTGACACCTGCCGCTGCTGTGCTCGCGGCGGAATATGGCGCGGTACTGCTGGAGTGGCTGAAAGGCCGCACACAAACCTCGCACTTCGCCAAACACGTCTACGGCCATCGTTGGGGACTGGTGGGAGGCTTCTTCACCTTCGTGATTGCCTGCTACCTGATCGCTGCGTTCTGGTTTGCGCCCAAGGCCGATGTACGCCAATCGTTTGTGCCAGTGATCAGCCAGATCCAGGCGCTGCAAGCCGAGGGGAAAGAGGTGGCGCTGTATCAACCGAACGAGCGGATCGCGGGCGCCGGAGTGTTCTATATGCAGGCGTACCTGCCGATTCTGCAGACGGAGTCGGAGCTCAGAAGCTACCTCGCCGCCAAGCCGGGCAACATCGCCCTGGTGGACAATACCGAACGCCTGGGCGTACCGGTAAAGGTGGTCAAGGCGATGGCGGTGAACCGTCAGCCTTATTTCCTTGTCGAGCAGTGATCAGAGAGGAGCGCTTGAACAAGCGCTCCTTCGCGCTCTTATTGAGCGGTTTTCAGCTTGACCACGTCACCCGACACCTTGGTGGTGTAGCCGGTCAGAACCCATGCCCAGAACCAGTTTTCCTGGATTTGGGTATTGATCATCGCGTCGCCACCCTTGGCCTGGATGGCAGCGGTTTGAGCGCGCACGAAACGGTTGTTCTGTTTGATTGGGATAACGCCCAGCAGCAGTACGCCGGTGGCCGTTGCTTCACTGTGACCAATCACTGTGTATTGGCTCGAATCCAGTTGCTGGGTCTTCATCGCGGTACCGGTACAGCCACTGACAGCCAGGGCCAACAACAGGGAAGCAGCGATTTTACTGACGTGGTTCAAGGTAAAACTCCATGTGCAAAAGCCCGGGACTCAGTTCTCGGGCGGGCGGTACTCTAACGGCATTGCCTGCCGATGAGAACCGCTATCGCCAGCATCGTCCACCCTCGGGCGCTTGCCACCCACAACCGTTTATCCGTGAACCCCACCTTCGCAAAAAAACCGTTTCAGCTCTCGCCAAGGCTGCCGATACCTCCTGACTATCCATCGGCTGGGCGAACTTCCAGCAACTGATGTCACGCAATCTGTTCCTGGAGGAATTCGATGAATACTTGGTTCGGCAACATCAGCGTCAACCTGAAGCTGGGCCTGGGCTTCGGCCTGGTCCTGCTCCTGACTTCGATCCTGGCCCTCACCGGCTGGACCAGCCTCGGCGGGTTGATCGACCGCAGCAACTGGATGAGCGACATCACCCAGCTCAACGCCTCGCTGACCAAGCTGCGCATTGTTCGCCTGCAGTACATGCTGGCCAACGGCGACGAAACCGTGGCGCAAAACGTACAGACCAGCCTCGACGGTTTTGTCGCGCAACAGCAAAAGCTGCTGACCAGTTTCAAGAGCCCGGAAAACCTCAAGCTGCTCAACCAACAGAAAAGCGTCATCACCGCCTACCAGCAGTCCCTGAACAAAATGCGCGAGGCCTACCGTGCCGGCAACGCCGCACGCCAAGCCATGGGTGACCGTGCTGATGCGGCCGGTGCCTTGATTGACGCGCTGGACACCCATGTGCGCCAGATGCCGCTGAGTGATGACCGCTTTGACCAATTCAAAGCCATCACCGACGCCAAGGAACAGTTCCAACGCGCCCGCTATGAAGTACGTGGCTACACCGGAGATACCAATGCCGCTACCGAGGCTCGCGCAGCAGCGCAGGTCGATGCGGCCATCAACGGCCTGAAAGACCTTGGCAACGTGTTTGGCGCCACCCAGCAAACCCAACTGAACTCGCTGGAGACCGCCCTTGGCGCCTATCGCAGCGCACTGCAAAACTATAAGGCCGCCAGCGCCAATATCGTTCTGGCTCGCCAGGAAATGACCGTACAAGGCGCCGATATCCTCGGCATCAGCGACAAGCTGTACGACATCCAGCTGGAGCGCCGCGACCTGGAAAGTACCCAGGCCCGCAGCCTGCAATTGATCAGCACTATCCTGGCATTGCTGGTGGGCATCATCGCCGCGCTGATCATCACTCGCCAGATCACCCGGCCGCTGCGCGACACCCTGGCCGTGGTCGAACGCATTGCCTCCGGAGACCTGAGCCACACCATCCAAGTGACCCGTCGCGACGAACTCGGCGTGTTGCAACAAGGCATCCAGCGCATGGGCAGCACTTTGCGCGAGTTGATCACCGGTATCCGCGACGGCGTGACCCAGATCGCCAGCGCTGCCGAAGAATTGTCAGCCGTCACTGAACAGACCAGCGCCGGCGTCAACAGCCAAAAGATCGAGACCGATCAAGTGGCCACCGCCATGCATGAGATGACTGCCACCGTGCAGGAAGTGGCACGCAATGCCGAAGAAGCCTCTCGGGCCGCCTCGGCCGCCGACGGCGAAGCCCGTGCGGGCGACAAGGTCGTGGCTGAAGCCATCGCCCAGATTGAACGCCTGGCCGAAGAAGTGGCACGCTCCACCGACGCCATGGCCTTGCTGCAACAGGAAAGCAGCAAGATCGGCAGCGTGATGGACGTGATCAAAGCCGTGGCCGAACAGACCAACCTGCTGGCCCTCAACGCAGCGATTGAAGCGGCGCGCGCCGGCGAAGCCGGTCGTGGGTTTGCCGTGGTGGCCGACGAAGTGCGGGGCCTGGCCCAGCGCACGCAGAAATCCACCGAAGAAATCGAAGGCCTGGTGGCCGGTTTGCAGAACGGCACCCAGCAAGTGGCCAACGTGATGAACAACAGCCGCAACCTCACCGACAGCAGTGTCGAACTGACCCGCAAGGCCGGTGTATCACTGAAAAACATCACCCGCACGGTGTCGAACATCCAGTCGATGAACCAGCAGATCGCCGCTGCTGCCGAACAGCAAAGCGCCGTGGCCGAGGAAATCAGCCGCAGTATCGTCAACGTGCGTGACGTGTCGGAACAGACCGCGGCGGCCAGTGATGAGACCGCCAAGTCCAGTGTGGAACTGGCGCGGTTGGGCGGGCAGTTGCAGCAGATGGTGAGCCACTTCCGGGTCTAAGTGCCATGCCTTTCAAGGTCTTTGAAAAATCCGCCGCATTTGGAGAGTGAACACTGACCTTGTGGCGAGGGGGCTTGCCCCCGCTGGACTGCGGAGCAGCCCCAGATAAAACGACTGCTTTCTTTCAGGAAGACCGAAGAGGCAGGTTTTAGGGCTGCTTCGTAGCCCAACGGGGGCAAGCCCCCTCGCTACAAGGTCAGTGTTCGGCCCTAATTGACCGGTATTAGCCGAAAAACTGTTTTTTCAAAGAACTTGAAAGGGCTGGGTCTAAGTGCGCCTCTTCTTCCGTAGCAGCTGTCGAGCCTTGGCGAGGCTGCGTCGCAGGCAACTCGGTTCTGAGAACTGGCTTGCCTGCGGTGTGGCCGACGTAGCCTCGCTAAGGCTCGACAACTGCTACGGGCATACTTGCCTCTCTACCGAAGGTAGTCAGCCTTCGATTTCTTCGACAAACACCAACCGATTGCCCGACGGGTCGCTGATACTCATCTCCCGCGACTCCCAAGGCGTCTCTTCGATCCCCGGCTTGGCATAGCGGTAATCCTTGGCCAGCAACTGCTGCTGGTACGCCTCCAGTCCCTGCGCCTGAATCCGCACCGCCGCACCCGGTGAGCAATCGCCATGATGCTCCGACAGGTGCAGCACGCACTCCCCAAGAGACACTTGCAGGTACAGCGGGAAATTCGCTTCGAAACGGTGCTGCCAATCAACCTTGAACCCCAGGAAATCGACGTAAAACTCAAGGGCCTTGGCCTCATCGAAAATCCGCAGGATGGGAATGACTTTTCCACAGTGCATAGGCTTCTCCAGTCTGAAAAATACTCCTTGTGCAAACCGCGTCGGCGCACCCGCCGACGCGTTGTCACACTACGCCAGAAATAACTCTGTGTGAACGCCGGGCCACCCTCGCCTACTGATGAGGAATCTTGAAGATCCGGGCGTTGGACAGCAGGTCGTTGGACACATGGACCTCGTCGAACTGATAGGCGTTGGCGGCGAATTCCTTCAGTCGCCCTTCCTGGCGCAGACGATCGATCGTACCGGCAGGCAGGTGCTGACGGGCCTCAGTGAACTGCGGGTTGAGGTCGATATTTTCATTCAAGGACACCGTCGGTACGCCCTCGCTGTCGATTTCATAAAGGTAGTACTCCCCCCCGAACTCAGTGTCACCAAAATGCATCGCGGCTTCCTTGGAACGGGACGCCACCAGGACGTTGCCGTCCAGCATTTTTTCCGGCCCGGAAAAAAAGTTGGAGTCTCTGAAGCCTATGTCCTGGGGGTCACCTCGGCGATCCACCCGGTCCGCCTTCTCGACGCGGTACAGCTTGGGCAGGTCTGTTCGCTCAATCATGCCTCGGCTGTTGAAATGCCCTCCGTCGGGTAGCTTGACGCTCGCCTGGAACGGGTTGGTCTTGATAACAGGATCGTCGTCATAGAGTTCGTACTCGCCCGATGAAGTGGCGTCGGATGCCACGGAGCCCGGCGATTGCGCAGGCTCCGGAGAGTCAGCTCGGGGCTCGTCAAGCCTCATCCTTTTTTCGGCCGGCGGTGACACCGCTTCATAGCGAGGCTGGGCAGCCGAGTGATTATCCGTCCGGGGCAGGTAAACATCCATGGTCGGATCCCATAAAGGGTTCAGCCCATGCCCTTGCGGCTCGGGCAAGCTGGGTCGCGTCGGACTCATCAAGACGCCGATCTGCCCATTTACCCGCCGGTAGTTGAAAAATGGCTTGGCAGCGGTCGTGCTGGCGCCTTCGGGAGGATTAGCCTGGACCTGAACGTCGGTGGTCCCGGCAGATGAGCCGGCCTTGCCTAACGCATGAAAAAACGCCAGCGTGGCCACATCCATCACCGCCCCATTCAACCCTTCCTGACGCTCGGCCTGGGTGTCACCTTCAATAGCTTTATCGACCTCCATTCCCACCTGGGCCCCCAACGATGCAGCGCCAATCCCCAAGCCGATTGGCCCGAGCAACGCCAAGGGAATGGAAAAAACCGCATTGCCGGCTTTCAGCATGCCCAGGGCGTTGTCTTTGTGGACTTCGGCATTCGACTTTATTTCAGTATCAGCATCACTTTCTATGCGCTGGCGCGTTTGCCTGGCCATGGCGGAAAAAACATCATCGGCGATGGGGTAGTTCTGGTTGTTGATATGACTGCTGTCCGCAGCCATGACGCCGGCCCCTATTTTTTTCAATGCACTGTCCACACCATTGACACTCAGCTTGCCGAACACTCCTTGCTGACGGTCTCGAAGGGAAAAGTGCTGCGCCAACGCTGCGGCCTTGGCCGGATCCTTGCCCTGCTCCACCACCCATTGATTCAACGCCGCACGGTCCTTGAACCGGTGAAGCGCCGGGGCAGCGCCCGGAACATAAAGCACCTCGGAACCGTCCTTCGACACAAACCGCAGGATATCGCTGGAGCCATAACCGTTGATGTCGAAGCGAAACACTTTTTCATCCGCCGCCGGTGCCGCCAGGGCAAGCAATTGTTCCTGCGTTGCCGCCCCCTCCAGTGGCACGTTCGGCGCGGCGGCCTTCATCACCCACCGAAACTCCTCCTGGCTGAGGCCTTCGGCGGGGTTTGCCTGGTTCAGGGCGCGGGCCGCACTCGCTTCCTTGATAAATTGCTCTTTAGCCAGTGCTCGCCATTGAGGCGTGTGTTGCCCCCAGAAGTTGTCCAGCTTGCCCATCACCTTCTTCTGGAGATCGCCCTCGCGCACGATGTTCAACAACTCACTGGGTTTAAGCCGCAGTTCATTGCCGGCGTTGTAGACGCCTTTTTCCGGACCGTCCAGATAGAGGCCATAAACCGCATCCAGATCGCGCCAGCGCTCCTGCGCCTCTGGTACGTCTTCATGTATTTTCGAATAAATATACCCAGGCCCGGTTCTATCGATGATCAACCGCCCCAGGCGACTGAAAAAGTCCGAAACACTTTCGCTGTGAAAGATCGAGAACGGGCTGACGTTGGACGACAGGAAATGCGCGACTGCTTGCGCCTTGCCCGCAGTGCCATAACGTTCCGCCGAAAAGAAATCACTGGCCACGGCGTCCGTCAGCGTCATGGATTTCTCAGGTGTTCCACTGTGTTTCCAACGTGTAGCGCTGCTATCGGATTGGGTGCTGTGGGCGGTTGAGAACTGATGCAGATAGACCTTGTCAGGGTCGATCCGCTGGCCGGTCACCGCGAAGACTTTTTCCTGGATCCAGCCCTTGATTGTGTCGCGGGGAAAGGGGAAGGCGCTGGCCACCTCGGATGCCGACTCTCGAGCAGGCACCAAGGAAAAACGGGAGGACATAGCAACCTGGGGATTAAAGTCTTTGTTGATATATCGCATTTCTTCAAGAGGAATTCGCATACAAGTTCTCCGAGAAAGGAGCTACCCATCATAGGTAGTAATCTTCCTCGGGCAACGTGCCTTTTGTAAGCATCCATTGACCGTATGGCAGCCCCCGGACCGTTAACTGAACCCCCGGCGCAGATCACCCGTGCGTGCCAGAAAACGCCCAGGCCGTTGCCCGTTAGCCTGCCCGTCGCTGTAGCTCAGCACGCCATTGACCCACACGCCGTCAATGCCCTCCGCCGCTTGCTGCGGCGCCTTAAAGTCCGCCACATCCCGCACACTCAGTGGATCAAACAGCACCAGGTCAGCCCAATGCCCTTCGCGAATTTCGCCGCGTTCGGCCAGGCCAAACCGCGCCGCCGACAAGCCGGTCATCTTGTGTACCGCGGTGTGCAGCGGGAACAGTCCCAGGTCGCGGCTGAAGTGCCCCAGTACCCGTGGAAACGCGCCCCACAAACGTGGATGCGGGAACGGATCTTCCGGCAAGCCATCCGAGCCGATCATCGACAATGGGTGGCTGAGGATGCGCTGCACATCGGCCTCATCCATCCCGTAATACACCGCTCCCGCCGGTTGCAGTCGACGGGCAGCGTCCATCAGCGGCACTGCCCATTCGGCAGCGATGTCCTGCAAGTCCCGGCCGCCCATGTCCGGATGCGGCGTCGACCAGGTGATGGTGATACGAAAAGCATCCGTGACCTGTTTGAGATCCAGGGTCGAGGAACTGGCGGCATAGGGATAACAATCACAGCCCACCGGGTGGGTCTTCGCGGCCAGTTCCAGAGACGCCAACAGCTGCGGGCTGCGGCCCCAATTGCCGGCGCCGGCGCATTTGAGGTGGGAGATGATCACCGGCGCCTTGGCGTGACGGCCGATCAGAAAGGCCTCATCCATCGCCTCCAGCACCGGTTCGAATTCACTGCGCAAATGGGTGGTGTACACCGCGCCAAACGCCGTCAGCTCTTCGCTCAGTTGCAGCACTTCATCGGTTTCGGCATTGAATGCGCTGGCGTAGGCCAGGCCTGTGGATAACCCCAGGGCGCCCGCCTCCAGGCTTTCCTGCAATTGCACGCGCATGGCGGCAATTTCAGCGGCAGTGGCCGTGCGGTGCAGGTCGTCCAGATGATTGCTACGCAGTGCCGTATGACCGATCAGCGCGGCCACATTGACCGCAGGATGCGCCGCTTCGACGGCGGCGCGGTAATCGCAAAACCTCGGGTAGGCAAAGGCTTCGGCGTTGCCCAGCAGGTTCATCGGGTCCGGCGGATCACCGCGCAAATTGACCGGTGAAGCGCTGATGCCGCAGTTGCCGACAATCACCGTGGTCACGCCCTGGCTGAGTTTAGGCAGCATCTGTGGCTGGCGGATCACCACGGTGTCGTCGTGGGTGTGGACGTCGATAAACCCCGGCGCCAACACCCGCCCAGTGGCATCGATTTCATGTTCGGCGTGGGCGGCCGACAGGTCGCCAATCTTTTCGATCCGGCCCGCGCGCAGGGCCACATCGGCGACATAACCCGGGGAGTTACTGCCATCAATGATCGTGGCCTGGCGGATCAGCGTGTCGTACTTCATCTCAGTCTCCAAGCGGCAGGCAATCGGCGCCGCCGCGGTAATCGTCCAGGGCCAGCTTGATCCGTCGCAGGCGTTCCTGGTTGTCGTCCGGCATGGCCAGGGCCAGCTCGGTTGCGAGCACGTCGATGGCCAGCAGCATTCCGTAGCGCGCTGCCGTGGGCTTGTAGATAAAACTGGTTTCCGCCAGTTGCAGCGGCAGTAGCACGTCTGCCAATTGCGCCAGCGGTGAATCGGCGAGGGTGATGGCGACGATACGGGCTCCGTAGTTACGGGCCAGTTCCACCACACCCAGCAGTTCCGGAGTAAGGCCGGTCAGCGAGCAGATGATCAGCGCATGCTCCGGCCCCAGAGTGGCGGCGGTCACGCGCATCATCACCGGGTCGTGGCACGCTGCAATGGGATAACCCAGACGTACGAGGCGCACTTGCAACTCATCACTGCCCACGCTCGACGGGCCGCCCATGCCGAACGCATGAATCATCCGCGCCTTGCCCAGCAGGTTCACGGCATCGACAAAACTGTGCTGATTGAACCCGGACAGGTGCTGACGCAAGGTCGCCTCGATGTCACCGAGAATCTGTCGATGAAACGCCGACTGTTCCGGCAAGCCTGCCGGGTCCAAGAAGCGACTGCCAACGCCGCTGGCCTGGGCCAGTTGCAGACGCAGGTCACGCAAGTCGCGGCAACCGACGCTGCGGGCGAACCGCGACAAGGTGGCGGTGCTGACCTCGGCCCGCAGGGACAACTCTTCCAGGCTGGCGGACGCTGCAAAGCCGACACCCTCCAGCATCAACTTGGCGATACGCCCTTCACCGGCGCTGAATGAATCCTGGCGGGCGCGGATCTGGTAGAGGATGTCCATCACGTTAACTCCGGGTTACAGAATGCAGGACAGACCATACGTCAGACCGAAGGCGACCAGCGAAATCAGGGTCTCCAGCACGGTCCAGGTCTTGAAGGTCTGGATCACCGTCATATTGAAGTATTCCTTGATCAGCCAGAAGCCGCCGTCATTCACGTGGGAAAAGATTACCGAGCCGGCGCCGGTGGCCAATACCAATAATTCCGGGTGGGGATAACCCAGGCCCAGGGCGACCGGTGCTACCACGCCCGACGCGGTGGTCATGGCTACAGTGGCCGAGCCGGTGGCAATGCGCATCAGCGCGGCGAACAACCAGCCCATCACCAGCGGCGACAGATTGAACGCGTGGGCCAGACCGAGGATTTCGTTGGTCACACCGGCATCCACCAGGATCCGGTTAAGACCGCCGCCGGCGCCCACCAGCAAGGTGATGCTGGCGGTCGGCGCCAGGCATTCATTGGTGAACTTGAGGATCGACTCGCGGTTGAAGCCCTGGGCCAGGCCCAAGGTCCAGAAACTCACCAGGGTCGCCACCAGCAGGGCGATCACCGAGTTGCCGATAAACAGCAGGAATTGGTTGAAAGCGGTGCCCGGGGTGGAAATCAGGTTGGCCCAACCGCCGATCATCATCAGCACCACCGGCAACAGGATGGTGCCCATGGTCAGGGCGAAGCTCGGCAAACAGGTGCGCGGTTCTCGGTCGATGAACTGACGTTCCAGCGGGTTTTCCGCCGGCAGGTGAATGCGCGGCACGATGAATTTGGCATACACAGGGCCAGCAATGATCGCGGTCGGGATACCGATCAGGATCGCGTAAAGCACGGTTTGCCCTACCGACGCGTTGTAAGCCAATACCGCCATCATCGCCGCCGGGTGCGGCGGCACCAGCGCATGCACCACCGACAGGCCGGCGACCATCGGCAAACCGACCATCAGGATCGACACGCCAACGCGCCGCGCCACGGTAAAGGCAATCGGCACCAGCAACACAAAACCGACCTCGAAAAACAGCGGCAGCCCTACCAGGAAGGCAATGCACACCATGGCCCAGTGGGCGTTACGCTCGCCGAATCGGTCGATCAGCGTGCGCGCCACCTGCTCGGCGCCACCCGACTCGGCCATCATCTTGCCGAGCATGGTGCCCAGGGCCACCACCAGCGCAATATGCCCCAGGGTTTTGCCGACGCCGGCCTCGTAGGAACCCATGATCGTATCCGCCGGCATCCCGGCCAACAGCGCCAGGCCAATGGACACCAGGGTGATGACGATAAAGGGGTTGAGCCGGTAACGTGCGATCAGCACGATCAATGCAATGATGGCGATAGCGGCGTAAGCCAGCAGCCAAATGCCCGGTGATGCGGCCATGCGGTACTCCTCGGAAAGGGTCACGTCGAATTAGTTGTGAAACTCATAAATCATTAAAGATGGAAATTTTCAATTTTCATGAAAGTAATTTTCGCCCACAGACAAGCGGCGTCGCTTTGGGATATGCCTAGGGGCCGGGAATGAAAATAAGGGGGGCGTTCTTACATGAAGATCGCCGGGGTACTGGAAACTCAACGGCACGCGTTGAGTCTTAGATTGCGCATCAACTCATGATCAGGAAAACCAACAATGAACCGTAGATCACTGCTTGCTCCCTTCGCCGCCAGCGCCCTGCTTCTGGCCCTGTGCACCAATGCCTCGGCCGCCGACAGCCCGGCGCTGAAAACCTGCATGGATGGCGCCAACACCACCGCCGCCATGGTCGACTGCAACGCCACCGAAACCAAAGTGCAGGATGAGCGCCTGAACAAGGCATACAAAACCGCCCTGGCTGCCCAGGAAGGCAAGCGCAAGCAGCAACTGCAGGATGTGCAGCGCATGTGGCTCAAATACCGGGATGCCAATTGCGCCTTCGCCGGCTCAGCCACCGGCGGCACCATTGATCAAGTCAACGGTTCTGGCTGCCTGCTGGACATGACCCGCACCCGTGCCCAGGAACTGGAAAACCTGGTCGGGCCGTAACGTGCATATGTACTTGTAGCCGCTGCCGAAGAATGAGGCTGCGATGCGGGCCGCAGGACCGCCGCCTTGGGGCCGCTTCGTCGGAATGCCGCACCAAACCCATCACAGCCTCGTGCCTCGGCAGCGACTACATAAACACCACCACCCTGTAGCCTGCGATCGGCTACGCAGCCGCTACAAAACCCATCAGTCGTGCTGAACCCGGGCACGCTTGAGCAGCTTCTTGCAGCGCTCGGACAAATGCAGCACCCGCAAATGCTTGCCGGCCTTGGCGTAGCGCTCGCGCAGGGTCATCAGGGCGGCGATGGCCGAGTAGTCGACGAAGCTCAGGTGACGACAATCCAGCGTGACCTGGGCGGGGTCGTTGGCCGGGTCGAACTGGTTGAGGAACGGTGTGGTCGAGGCGAAGAACAGCGTGCCGTGCAGGCGATACAGCTTGCTGCCGTCGGCTTCCAGGTGTTCATCGGCGTACAGCTCACGCGCCTGCTGCCAGGCGAAGTTGAGCGCAGCAATGATGATGCCGCACAGCACCGCCGTCGCCAGGTCGGTGAACACCGTGATCACCGTCACCGCCATGATCACCAGCACGTCATTGAGCGGCACCTTGTTGATCACCCGCAGCGACGCCCAGGCAAAGGTCTGCTGCGACACCACGAACATCACCCCCACCAGCGCCGCCAGCGGGATCCGCTCGATCAGCGGTGACAGAAACAGAATAAACAGCAGAATCATGATCCCGGCGAACACTCCGGAGAACCGCCCGCGCCCGCCGGAACTGAGGTTGATCACGGTTTGCCCGATCATCGCGCAACCGCCCATGCCGCCGAACAGTCCGCAGACCATATTCGCGGCGCCGAGGGCCATGCTTTCACGGTCCGGGTAGCCACGGGTCTCAGTGATTTCATCGGTGAGGTTGAGGGTCAGCAGGGTTTCCAGCAGGCCAACCATCGCCATGAGGATCGCGTAAGGCGCGATGATCTGCAGGGTTTCCAGGGTCCAGGGAATCTGCGGTAACGCGAACGTTGGCAGGCCGCCAGCGATGTGGGCCATGTCGCCCAGGGTTCGGGTGGGCAGGCCCAACAGATACACGGCCAGGCCCACACCGAGAATCGCCACCAGCGCCGGCGGCACCGCACGGGTCAGGCGCGGCAGCAGGTAGACGATGGCCATGGTCGCGGCTACCAGTCCGCTCATCACGTACAACGGCGTGCCGCTGAGCCAGGTTTCACCGCTCTTGAAATGCTCAAGCTGGGCCAAGGCAATGATGATCGCCAGGCCGTTGACGAAGCCGAGCATCACCGGGTGCGGCACCATGCGCACCAGCTTGCCCAGGCGCAACAGGCCGAAGGCGATCATGATCAACCCGCCCAGCAACACCGTGGCCAGCAGGTACTGCACGCCGTGTTGCACCACCAGCGCCACGATCACCACCGCCATCGACCCGGCTGCACCAGACACCATCCCCGGCCGGCCACCGAACAGCGCGGTCAGGGTGCAGATGATGAACGCGCCATAAAGGCCCATCAGCGGGTTGAGATGGGCTACCAGGGCGAAGGCGATGCATTCGGGCAGCAAGGCAAAAGACGTGGTGAGTCCGGCCAGGGCGTCGGCGCGCAGACGGGTGAAGTTCATGGGGTTACCGGGGAGTTGCGGGGGATAAGGCTGGGGATGGTACGGAATTGAGTGAGGTGGGGCTAGATCTTTAGGACGCGGTGAATGACCTGTGGCGAGGGGGCTTGCCCCCGTTGGGCTGCGTAGCAGCCCCAGAGTCTATCCCCCATCCATCTGAAAGAATGAGGTGATCTGATTATTGGGGCTGCTGCGCAGCCCAACGCGGGCGAGCCCGCTCGCCACAGGGGTGATGTTTACAAGGAACATCAAACCATCTCGTTGCGAATCCACTCCACAACCGACGTACGCTTGGGTACCCAACCCAACAACTCACGAGCATGCTTGCCCCGCACCCGGCTGTTGGAACCCAAACCATAGTTGGCCATTTCATAGCCCCACTCGGCTTCGGCATCGGCCAGTGGCCAATCCTGCGGTTTACCCAGCTTCAGGGCTTCGGCGATGGCGGTGGTCATGTCGACGAAGGCCGCTTCGCTGCTTTCAACAAAGTAGAAGGTGCCGGGGACGTTCTTTTCCAGCGCCAGCAGATACAGGGCAACCACGTCTTCGATATGCACGTTGGACCAGATGTTCTGACCAGGCCCAACATGGCGCACCACGCCACTTTTACGGGCTTGCTTGAGCAAACGCGGCAACTGCACGCTGTCACGCTTGACCCCCAGGCTGTGACCGTAGATCAGAGTGTTGCAGATCACGGCCGAGTTCACTCCGTCCTTCGCCGCCGCCAGGATCAGGTTGTCGATGGCCACGCGGGCGGCCTTGTCGACCGTCGGCTCCGGCAGGTTGTCTTCGAAGTAGATGACATCACTGGACTTGCCGCCCGAGGCGTCGCCGACGATGCTCGAACCGCTGGTGTGCAGGAACGGCTTGTTGGAACCGCGCAGGGCGGCCAGCAAGGTTTCGACGGCGCCGCGATGGTCGCTGCTGGCAGCGTTGATCACGGCATCAGCCTTTTTAGCCTGTTCGGTCAGCATGGCGCTGTCGTCCAGGGTACCGATCACTGGGGTGATGCCCAGTGCGGTCATTTCCTGGGCCTGTTCGGCGCTGCGCACCAGGCCGGTAACGGTGTGACCCGCCTTGACCAGGCCGGTAGCAATGGAACCGCCGATAAAGCCGGCTGCGCCGGTAACGAATACGTTCATGGAGAAAACTCCTGCGTGAGTCAGTAATGGAGCAAGTATTGCGGACTTACCCGTGCCGAATAAGTCCGTATTACCCAATTCAATCTTGCGCAGGCGTCACGAATCAGCTGGCGTAGTTCGCCAACTTGCCCTGGATAAAGTCCAGGAAACACTGGATGCGCAAGGCCAACTGCGAGTTGCGGTAGTACACCGCGTTGATCGGCTGGCGATAACCGCTGTTGAACTGCGCCAGGATCGGCGTCAGGCGCCCGGCATTGATGTCGTCGATGGTCATGAAGTTAGACAGGCATGCGATGCCCTGCCCTTCCAGTGCCAGGTGACGCAGGGTTTCACCACTGGAGGCGGCGATGCCTGGCTGGATCTGCCAGCGGTCGCCGTGCACATGGCGCAACGGCCAATGGTTGAGGGTTTCGGTCTGGGTGAAACCGAGCAGCGTGTGCTCGGCCAGTTCGGCCACGGTCGTCGGTGTCCCGTACTGCTCCAGGTAAGCCGGGCTGGCGAGGATATGCAGCGGGCTGCAACCCAGGGAGCGGGCGTGCAATGTCGAGTCCGCCAGGGTGCCGATGCGAATGGCGATGTCGGTGCTCTGCTCCAGCAAGTCGATGATCAGGTCGTTGCTGTTGAGTTCCAGTTGGATGTCCGGGTACAGGCCGCGAAATTCGGCAATGTACGGCACGATCGCATGCAGCATGAACGGCGACGCGGCGTTGATCCGCAAGCGTCCGGACGGGGTTTGCTGACGCGAGGACAGCCGCTCTTCCAGGTCATCCATTTGCTCGAGGATCACCTTCGCGCGTTCGAAGAAGTACTTGCCCTCTTCGGTCAGGTCCATGCGTCGCGTGGTGCGGTTGATCAAGGTGGTCTCAAGCTTGGCTTCCAGCCGCGACAAGGTCCGGCTGACCGCCGAGGGCGTTTGCCCGACCTGTTCGGCGGCGGCGGAAATCGACCCGCATTCAATCACGCAGACGAAGATCTGTAGCTCATCGGATCGGGCTTTCAACGTGAATCCTCTCTATCGGGTCACTGTAGCCGCTGCCGAGGCACGAGGCTGCGATCGCCGACGAAGTCGGCGCAAGTCTTCACATCGCTGAAGGTCCTTCGGCCCTTATCGCAGCCTGCGGCAGCGGCTACAGGTTACACCGAAAGGTTAAACACCTGCGCCAGATGCTGCTCATAACGCGCCACATCGGCCTCGATGGCCGGGCGTTTCATTACGTCCACGCAGAGAAAGGTCGGCAGGCCGGTCATGCCGAGGAACTGGTTGGCCTTGTGGAACGGGAAGTACACCGCGTCCACGCCCTTGCCTTCAAAGAAGTCGGTAGGGTCGTCGAAGGCTTGCTGCGGGGCGTTCCAGGTCAGCGACAGCATGTATTGCTTGCCCTGCAACAGGCCGCCGCTGCCGTATTTCTGCGAGGAGTCGGAGCGAGTGCGGCCGTCACTGGCGTAGAGGCTACCGTGGCCTTCGGTAAAGACTTCGTCCATGTACTTCTTGACGATCCACGGTGCGCCCATCCACCAGCCTGGCATCTGGTAGATGATCACGTCGGCCCACACGAACTTGGCGACTTCTTCGGCCAGGTCGTAGCCTTCGTCGATATGGGTGACTTTGACGTCCGCGCCGCCACGGTCCAACACCGCCAGGGCGGCGTCATGCAGGGTGTTGTTGTAGCGACCGTCGGAGTGGGCGAACTTTTTACCGCCGTTGAGCAGCAGGACTTTTTTCATGGGAAGGGCCTAAAGATTAAAAATGTCTGAAGGCAGGGTATCCACAACAGTTCTTTGGAATAAGCGCTGGCGGGGCAAAATACATTTGACTTATCGGCACGAATCAAAGGGGGATTGTTGCCTTAGAATTTTTAAACACTTTTTGAGGATTCACCCCAATGACTGAACCTGTAGGCTTTATCCTCCACGCCAAGACCCGCCCGGAAAAGGCCGCCGCCTTTGAAGCGCTGTTTCGCGCCTACGTCGAACCCAGCCGCGCGGAACCGGGATGCATCGAGTACCACATGCTGCGCGACCAGCAGGACCCGACGCTGTTTATCTTCTATGAAATCTGGGCGTCCAAGGCCGCTTTGGATGTGCATTCCAGCCTGCCGCACATGAAGCATTTCCATGACCAGCGCATGGCGTTTCTGGAGCAGGATTTTGATATCCGCGCCATCGACATGCTCAGCACCTCCTCCGCTAACCGCTGATCAGCAAGTGGCCGCCCAGTAGCGCCATGCCGACAAAGAACACCCGCTTGAACAGCACGGCGCTGATCCGTTGACGCAGCACTTGCCCCAGCCACATGCCCAATAGCGCCGGCACCAAGGCCAACAGCGAAGCATTGATTTCACCACCGCCGAGGGTGCCGCGCCAGAACAACCCCGCCGCCAGCGCCAGGGTTGAAACGGTGAACGACAAGCCCAGCGCCTGCACCAACTGATCACGGTTCAAGCCCAGGGCTTGCAGGTACGGCACGGCCGGAATCACGAAGACACCGGTGGCCGAGGTGATGACGCCCGTCACCAGACCGCACACCGGTCCCAGCCAGCGCTCGGTGGCCGGGCTGACCTTGAACGCCGGCAAGAACAACCCGCTCAAGGCATACACCAGCAATGCCCCACCCAACGCCCGCACCACCCAATGCCCACCGGCCATGCCCAACCAGAGTGTGCCAAGCCCGGTGCCGAGAAAGATCAGCAACAACATTGGCCACAGACGTTTGAGCAGCCCGCGCAAATGCCCGCCGAACGCCAGTTGCCAGAGGTTGGTGACGGTAGATGGGATGATCAGCAAGGCCGCAGCCTGCGCCGGGAACATAGCCAGACCGAGCATGCCCATGGCCACCGTGGGCAAGCCGAGGCCGATGATGCCCTTGACGGTGCCTGCCAGTAGGAAGGTGCCGATGACCAGCAGTGTCAGTACCGGGCCGAGGTTTTGATAGAACGCGAGGAAGGTATTCATGGGCTGATTTTATGGGGTGGGCTCATGGTTGAACATTCGCCATATACTGAGGTTGCCTCTTGTTTTGCGTGAGGCTGATGACGCCTTCGCGAGCAAGCCCGCTCCCACATTCGACCGAGTGCATCTGTTGGAATGCGGTCGAATGTGGGAGCGGGCTTGCTCGCGAAAGCGTCAGTGCAAACACCCTTTGTTCAACGGACTCCCACAGCCATGCACTTTGACCTGATCGACCTGCGCCTCTACCTGCACATCCTCGACACCGGCAACATCACCGCCGGGGCCAGTCGCAGTCATTTATCCCTGGCAGCGGCCAGTGCGCGGATCCGGGCGATGGAGGCGTCACTGGGCACCGAGTTTCTTCAACGCGGTCGCCGGGGCGTAACGCCAACCGCTGCCGGCAACGCTCTGGCCCGGCATGCGCGGCTGATGCTGCAACAGGCCGAACGCCTGCAGCAGGACCTCGCGGAATACGCCAACGGCGTCAAAGGCCAAGTGCGCCTGCTGTGCAACACCACCGCACTCAGCGAATACCTGCCGGAACTGTTGGCGGACTTTCTCTGCGCGCATCCCAACCTGGATATCGACCTGCAGGAACTGCCCAGCCTGCGGATCACCCATGCCTTGCGCCAGGGTGCGGCGGACCTGGGGATTATTTCCGATGCGGTGGATACCCACGGTTTGCAGACCCTGCCCTTTCGCGATGACCCTCTGGTGCTGATCATGCCGCTGGGGCATCCGCTGGCCGCCAGTATTAACGTCAGTTTTATCGACAGTTTGCGGCACGACTATGTGGGGTTGGCCGCCAACAGCGCCCTGGCGGTGTACCTGGAAGAACAGGCGCTGCACGCCGGTTTTCGCTTGCAAACGCGCATTCGGGCGGACGGATTTGATGGCGTCATTCGTATGGTTACCCGGGGCGCCGGGCTGGGAATTGTGCCGCAAGCGGCACTGGATCGCAGCCCTCGGAAACACCACTTCAAGGCCCAGCCCCTGAATGAGGAATGGGCCTGCCGCACGTTGCTGTTATGCGCCCGCTCGTTTGAACAACTGCCCGGTTACGCCAGGGCCTTGCTCGATGCCTTGGCAGAACCCTTGCGGAAGAACACGTAATACACCGCCGACAGAATCAGCAGGAACGGCACCCCAAACACCAACGTCATCTTGAAGGCCTCGGTGAAGTAAGTGGTGATCATCACCGCGCCCATCAGCACCAGCCCCAACAGCGTGCTGTAAGGGAACAGCCGCAGTTCAAAGGACAACTTCGCCCCACCGTTACGCTTGCGGTAGCGGCGGAAAAACAAGTGGGTCAGGAAGATCATGAACCAGGTGAAGATCGCGCCAAACATGGAGATCGCCATCATCAAGGTGAACGAGCTTTCCGGGTACACCACGTTCAACAAGGTCGCCAGGGCGATGCCCGAGCTGGACAACAGCAAAGCGTTCAACGGGATCCCGCTCTTGCTCAAGGCGCCCATGGATTTTGGTGCAAAGCCGGCACGGGACAGGCTGAACATCATGCGAGTGGTGATATAGAGCTGGCTGTTCATCGCCGAGAGCGCCGCAATCAGGATCACGAAGTTCATCACCCCCGTAGCGCCGGGAATGCCGATGGTCTGCATCACCGTGACGAACGGGCTTTGGGTATGGCCCGACTGATTCCACGGCACGATGGCGAGCATCAGCGCCAGGGTCAGCAGGTAAAACACCACCAGCCGCACGATGGTGGCGCGAAAGGCCTTCTTCACCGCCTGCTCCGGGTCTGCCGCTTCACCGGCGGCCACGGCGATCATCTCGACACTCAAGTAGCTGAAGATCGATACGATCACAGCGATCCACATGCCGCTCAGGCCGTGGGGGAAAAATCCGCCGTGGGCCGTGTAGTTCTGCACACCGTAATCCGGGTTACCCGAGCCAAATACCACATACACCGCGAGGATGATGAAGCCGACGATGGCGCTGATCTTGATCGTGGAAAACCAGTACTCAAAATTGCCGAAGGTCTTGACGCTGATGGCGTTGAGCACGATCAGCACACTGGAAAACGAGACGATCCACACCCATTCCGGCACGTTGGCGAACCAGTACTTCATGTACATCGCCACCGCCGTGACCTCGGCGCCCACCGCCAGCACAATCGCCGCCCAGTACGCATAACGCACCAGGAACCCGGCCAGTGGGCTGATGTAGAACTCGGCATAGGCGCCGAAGGAACCCGAGGTGGAATGCGCGACGGTCATCTCCGCCAGGCAGCCCATCAACAGCAAGGTAATCAGCGCACCAATGGCGTAGCTGACCAACACGCTGGGCCCGGCATACCCGATGGCGTAGGCACTGCCCATGAACAGCCCAGTGCCGATGGCGCCACCGATGGCGATCATGCTCATCTGGCCGGAAGTGAGCTGGCGCCTGAGGCCCAACTCGCGGTTGGTTATTGCTGCAAAGCCGTTGTCTGGCGTGGTCACGTGGCGTGCCCCCTTATTATTGTGATTGCACTGTCTTACTGCATGCACTGAACTTTGTGGGAACACAATTCCCCTGTGGGAGCGGGCTTGCTCGCTCCCACATTGGTTTTGTGTTACTCCTCAGGTGACGCTATTACGAACTTTGAATTGCGGCTGGTCCCAGGTCTTGTGGTCGAGAATCTCACCGAGAATTTCCACGGCATCCCACACCTCAGTAAAGCTGGTGTACAGCGGGGTAAAACCAAACCGCATGATGCGTGGTTCGCGGTAATCACCAATCACGCCACGGGCTATCAAGGCCTGGATAACGGCGTAGCCTTCGGGGTGTTCGAAGCTGACGTGGCTGCCGCGCCGGGCGTGTTCACGCGGCGTAATCAGCGTCAATTCATGCGCGGCGCAGCGCGCTTCCACCAACTCGATGAACAAGTCAGTCAGTGCCAACGACTTGGTGCGCAGACTGGCCATGTCGGTCTGGGCGAAAATATCCAGGCCACATTCCACCATTGCCAGTGAGGTGATCGGCTGAGTACCACACAGGTAGCGGGCGATGCCTTGGCTCGGGGCATAACGCGATTCCATGGCGAACTGCCGGGTATGCCCGAACCAGCCCGACAACGGCTGCCTGACCACATCCACCAGCGCGGGGTTGACCCACACAAACGCCTGGGAGCCCGGCCCGCCGTTGAGGTATTTGTACGTGCAGCCAATCGCGTAATCCGCGCCAGCCTGATGCAGATCGATCGGCACCGCGCCCGCCGAATGCGCCAGGTCCCAGATCGCCAGGGCGCCGCATTCATGGGTCAGGGAAGTCAGGCTCTGCATGTCGTACATATAGCCGGTCTTGTAGTTGACGTGGGTGAGCATCACCACCGCCACATCTTGATCGATGGCTTGGGGCAGCTCGTCAGGGCTATTCACCAGGCGCAGGGAATAGCCTTGTTGCAGCAATTCAGCCAGGCCTTCGGCGATGTACAGATCGGTGGGAAAGTTGCTGGCTTCGCTGACGATCACCTTGCGGTTCGACGCGCGATTACGCTGCACGGTCAATGCAGCGCTCAGCACCTTGAACAGGTTGATGGAGGTGGTATCAGTGATCACCACTTCGCCGTCACGAGCACCAATCAGCGGCGCCAGACGATTGCCCAGGCGCTGCGACAGGTCAGCCCAACCGGCGCTGTTCCAACTGCGGATCAAACCATTGCCCCATTCCTCGGCGATCACTGCTTGCGCCCGCTCCAAAGCGGCCACCGGGCGGGCGCCGAGTGAGTTGCCGTCGAGGTAGATCACCCCGTCGGGCAGCGCGAACTGATTGCGCAAGGGAGCCAGCGGGTCTTGGGCATCGAGGGCCCGGCAATGATTTCGGGTAGTCATGGTCGATCCTGTTCTTGTGGGTGTCGCTGTGGGTAACGATGGCCCAAATAATGAACGAAGCTTTAGAGAATTTTCGTGCAAAGTGGTAGGTAACGCGCTAATTAAGACGTAGGAAATTCGAATTTAACCTCCAAACACGCGGATTTATTCTAACCATGATTCTCGACGCCACCGACCTGCGCCTCCTGCATTTCCTGCAACAGGATGGCCGTATCAGCAACCAGGAACTGGCGGAGAAAGTCGCGCTGTCGCCCTCCGCCTGCCTGCGACGTTTACGGCTGCTGGAGAGTGAGGGAATCATCAGTGGTTATCGTGCGGTACTGAATGCCGAGCAACTGGGGATTGAGTTGGAAGCCATCGTCCACTTGTCGTTGCGCCAGGATGTTGAGGACTGGCATGAGACGTTTATCAAGAAGGTCCAAGGTTGGCCGGAAGTGGCCAGTGCCTATGTGATCACCGGCGCCAGCAACTATGTGCTGCGGGTGCAAGCGCGCAACCTGAAGCATTTTTCGGATTTTATTGTGAACCACCTGAACCGCACGGCGGGGGTGATGGATATTCGCTCGGAGATTGTGTTGCAGAAGATCAAGGATCGGGATGATTTGTTGGATCTGGTGGTGCGCAAGTAGCCAGGCACACCACATAACCAATGTGGGAGCGGGCAAGTCGAATCGTCGCACCGCCGCTCCCACATTTTTAACCGCGCTCAGTCTTCCAGGGCGCGCACCCGCTGCATCCGCTTCTGCTCTACAGGCGCCACCGCCGGCTGCAACTCAAAGTCAAAATCAATCTGCGCAAACTGCCCGTCAACCCCAAACTCCCTCGCCAGGTTGGCGTCGTCACTGAAACGAATCTCGGCAATCAACTCATCGCGCGTCGCATAGGCAAAATCATCATGCAGATACGGATCATCCGACAGGTTGATCTGCGTCGTCAGGTGCCGATAACCCGGTGCCGAAATAAAGAAGTGAATATGCGCCGGCCGCTGCCCATGCCGCCCCAACTGGTCCAACAGTTGCTGAGTTGGCCCGCTCGGTGGGCAGCCATAACCTGACGGCACGATGCTGCGAAAACGGTAGTTGCCCTGGGCATCCGTCTCGATCCGCCGACGCAGGTTGAACTCCGACTGTGTACCGTCAAACCACGAATACGTGCCACCGGTATTGGCCTGCCACACATCGACAATCGTGCCCGCCAACGGCTTGCCGTCGGTGTCGCGCACCTGCCCCTGCATGAACAGCGGCACACCCGGGTCCTGCCCGTCATCCAGCCGCGCTTCGTACTTGGACAGCGGCGCACCCGCTACGTATAGCGGGCCTTCGATGGTGCGCGGGGTGCCGCCAGATTTGCCGGCCTCCTCGTCTGCAGCATCCATCAGCATGTCCAGGTAATGCTCCAGGCCCAGGCCGGCAGCGAGCAGCCCGGCTTCCTGATTCTTGCCCAGTTCGTTGAGGTAGTTGACCGCCTTCCAGAACTCTTCCGGGGTCACTTCCAGGTCTTCGATGATGTTCACCGTGTCCCGCAGGATCCGGTAGATCAGCGCCTTGGCCCGCGGGTTGCCAGCGTCATTGAGGTTGCCGCTGGCTTCTTCGAGAAACTGTTGGGCATGGGCAGTCTGGGAAAGTCGGATGGACATGGTGCAATCCTCATCTTGTCGTTATTAGTGTGGAAAACAGGCTCAGCGGTCATCCTCATGGATCGACGACGGATGCCGGCACAGGGCATTCACCTCAATGGCCATGTAGGGATAAAGCGGCAGTTGCATCAGCAGGTCATGCAGTTCTTGCACGCTGTCGACATCGAACACGCTGTAGTTGGCATACAGCCCGGCGATGCGCCACAGGTGGCGCCATTTGCCCTCTTGTTGCAGACGCTGAGCCAGGGCCTTTTCTTCAGCCTTGAGCCCGGCCGCACGCTCGGGGTTCATGTCGAGAGGCAGGTTCACGGTCATTTTTACGTGGAACAACATGGCAGGTTTCCTCGGGTTATTTATCGCGACGGAAGAACGCCAGACGCTCTTCATCAATGGCCAGGCCCAGGCCTGGTGCGGTCGAGACATGCAGGTGGAAATCGCGGTACACCAACGGCTCGGTGAGGATGTCCTCGGTGAGCAACAGCGGCCCGAACAGTTCGGTGTCCCACGCCAGCTTGTTCAGCGTGAGGAAGGCATGGGCCGAGGCCAGCGTGCCGATACCGCCTTCGAGCATGGTGCCTCCGTACAGACCGATACCGGCCGCTTCGGCAATCGCCGCTGTGCGCAACACCGCACGGGGGCCACCGTTCTTGGCGATTTTCAGGGCGAACACCGCCGCCGCACCTTCGCGGGCCAGGTTAAAGGCGTCTTCGACACACTCGATGGATTCGTCGGCCATGATCGGCGCCGGGCTCGACAGATTGAGCCGAGCCATACCGCCACGGTTGTTGCGGGAAATGGGTTGTTCGATCAGGTCGATACCGTTGTCGCCCAGCACCTTGCAGGCCCGCAAAGCCACCGCCTCATCCCACGCCTGGTTGACGTCGACCCGTACACTCGCGCGGTCACCCAAAGCCTTTTTGATGGCGATGACGTGAGCCAGATCATGGCTGACTTCGCCGGCACCGATCTTCAATTTGAAGATCCGGTGGCGACGCAGGTCGAGCATCTTCTCGGCTTCGGCGATGTCCTTTTCGGTGTTGCCGCTGGCCAGGGTCCAGGCCACCGGCAGCGCATCACGCACCCGCCCGCCGAGCAGTTCGCTTACCGGCAAACTCAGGCGTTTACCGAGGGCATCAAGCAAAGCGCTTTCAATGCCGGACTTGGCAAAGGTGTTGCCACGAATGCTGCGTTCCAGGCGCAACATGGCCGCGTTGATATTGCTCGCGTCCTGGCCGATCAGCAGTGGGGCGAAGTGCCGGTCAATGTTGACCTTGATGCTGTCGGGGCTTTCATTGCCGTAGCTCAGGCCGCCGATGGTGGTGGACTCACCCACACCTTCGATGCCATCGGCACAGCGTACGCGGATGATTACCAGGGTCTGGTTCTGCATCGTGTGCATCGCCAGTTTGTGCGGGCGGATGGTGGGGAGGTCGACGATGATCGTCTCGATCGACTCGATGGCGCAAATCGGCATGGCAATACCCGTTGGGTTCTTTATAGATTTGGCTCGATTCTGTGCCGTATCTTTGCTGGCTTCCAATATAGAATGGGTCTCGAACAATACCCCTGAGGTATGAAAGGAGTCGTTATGGAACTGCGCCATCTGCGTTACTTTCAGGTGCTGGGAGAAACCCTCAACTTCACCCGCGCCGCCGAGCGCCTGCACATCGCCCAGCCGCCCTTGAGCCGGCAGATCCAGCAATTGGAAGACGAACTCGGGGTGATCTTGCTGGAGCGTGGCCGGCCGTTGCGGCTGACCGAAGCCGGACGGTTTTTTTATGAGCACGCCAATGTGCTGCTGGAGCAATTGGGCAAGGTTTGCGACAACACCCGGCGCATTGGCCTGGGGCAAAAAACCTGGCTCGGCATCGGCTTTGCGCCGTCGACGCTGTACGGCGTATTGCCGGAACTCATACGCCGGCTGCGCACCCACGATGGCCTTGAGCTGGAATTGGGGTTGTCGGAGATGACCACGTTGCAACAGGTCGAAGCGCTCAAGGCCGGGCGGATTGATGTGGGCTTCGGGCGGATTCGCATCGACGATCCGGCCATCGTGCAGCGGGTATTGGTGGAGGATCGTTTGGTAGCGGTGTTGCCCGCCGGGCATCCGTTGTTGGCCGCCCCGGCGACCCTTGCGCAATTGGCCGCAGAGCCCTTTGTGCTCTACCCCGGCAACCCGCGCCCCAGTTACGCCGACCATGTGATCGCGTTGTTCGACGCCCACGGTTTGAGCCTCAAGGTGGCGCAGTGGACCAATGAATTGCAGACCGCCATCGGCCTGGTGGGCGCAGGCATGGGGGTGACGCTGGTACCGGCCTCGGTGCAGGTGCTGCATCGAGCAGACATTGGCTATACGCCGATTGTAGAGACCACCGCGACCTCGCCGATCATTCTCAGCCGGCGGATCAATGATCAGTCGCCAGGGCTCAGCCATTGCCTGCAATTGGTGGAAGAGTTGATCTGAGAGCTTGCAGGCGCCATAAATCCCATGTGGGAGCTGGCTTGTGTGGGAGCGGGCTTGCTCGCGAAGGCGGTGGGTCAGTTGATACATATTCGACTGACCCACCGCCTTCGCGAGCAAGCCCGCTCCCACAATTGATCTCCATGGTTTTCAGGCACCACGCATGCGCCGCGCATCATTGCGCTGCAAGGTCATGCTCGGCGACTCATCGAACAGCTTGCGGTACTCCGCCGAGAACCGTCCCAGGTGAGTAAAGCCCCAGCCCAGGGCGATCTCGGAGATGGTGCGGGTTGAGCCGTGTTCCAAGATCTCCTGGCGCACTGCCCCCAGTCGATATTTCTTCAGATAGGCCATGGGCGACAACGCAAAGTACTTCCTGAAGGCATCGAACAGCTTGAACCGCGACACGCCAGCTGCCGCTTCAAGATCTTCCAGGTGTACCGCCTCGCGGGCGTTGTCGTGGATGTACTGGCGAGCGCGGATCAGATAGTGCGGCAGCTTCACCCCGAGGACGTCCCGCAGTTCTTCGGAGTAGTTATTCGGCTGGGCAAGAATCAGGCCCTTGATCAATGAGCTTTCCAGGTCGCGAGTGAACGCCGCCTGGTCATACAGCTCGCTGCTGCGTTCCAGTTCTGCAATGAAGTACCGCGCCATCCTCCACCACGACGCCGAAGCGCCCTCCACTGCATCCATCACCGACTCGAAGCGCAGCGGCGCTTCAATCGGTCGTTGCAGTAGGCCTTCCAGGGATTCGCTCATGGCCGCGCGGGTGATCACCACCTGTAATTTTCGGCAGTCGCCGGAGATCGCCAGCACCTGATGTTCGTTAGGCGAGATGATCACGCCCTGGTCGCGATTGGAGCTCAGCCGCTCGCCGTTCTTACTCAGCTCCTGCTCACCCACCAGCGGCAGGCTCAGGCTGTAGCTGCTGAAATGCTCGGCGTCTTCGATATCGATAGTCACGTCGGTGCCGTATTCAATGATCCCCAACGTCGTGGCGCGGGACTTGAACACATTGGCGCTGTGATGAAAGCGGATGCGCTCAGGCGTGGCCGTCTCCAGCCGATGCGGCCCGCAAATGCCGGACATCCAGCTGCGGGCGCCTTCAAGGTCGAAACGATCAATACGGATATCGCGTGTATCGCTACTCATCACAGTGCACCCACGGCGGTTGTGGCCAGCGCGCTCTGACGGCGCGTCCAGGTAGATCAAGGCAAGTTCTGCGCCAGGCAAGTGGCGTTTCCACTCAGCGGCTAGCAACCGTCGACTATGTGGATAGGAAGCGGATTTTTCCGACCTACCCAGCCAGGTTACCTCCCAAGACAGTAGCTCATTGCGTCGATCCGGTGCACCGCCGTGGGTAGTTGTGACTCACCGCATTCAATTATTCGGCCCACCTTCCCCCACTAAGCGGATAGCCCATCCCCTGTGCAGCTGCCTCTAATGGACCACCGATTAGCCACACAACAAGGTGCCTCCCATGAGTGGTGCAAGAAGCGTCGAACAGTGGAAAACCTTTATTGAAAGCTGCCTGGATTTTCGTCCGGCAGACCAAGTATTCCGCATCGCCCGGGACATGTTCACTGAGCCAGAACTGTTTGATCTGGAGATGGAGCTGATCTTCGAAAAGAACTGGATCTACGCCTGTCATGAAAGCGAACTGGCCAACAACCACGACTTCGTGACGATGCGCGCCGGGCGCCAACCGATGATCATCACCCGCGACGGCGAAGGCCAGCTCAATGCGTTGATCAACGCCTGCCAGCATCGCGGCACCACCTTGACCCGGGTCGGCAAGGGCAACCAGTCCACCTTCACCTGCCCGTTCCACGCCTGGTGCTACAAAAGCGATGGCCGGTTGGTGAAGGTCAAGGCGCCGGGGGAATATCCGGAAGGTTTCGACAAGGCGACTCGCGGCCTGAAAAAGGCGCGGATCGAGAGCTACAAGGGGTTTGTCTTCATCAGCCTCGACGTCAACGGCACCAATAGCCTGGAAGACTTCCTCGGCGACGCCAAAGTGTTCTTCGACATGATGGTCGCCCAGTCCGCCACCGGCGAGCTGGAAGTGCTGCCTGGCAAGTCGGCCTACACCTACGACGGCAACTGGAAACTGCAGAACGAAAATGGCCTGGATGGCTACCACGTCAGCACCGTGCACTATAACTACGTGGCCACGGTGCAACATCGCCAGCAGGTCAACACCGAGAACGGTGCAGGTACAGGTACGACCCTGGACTACAGCAAACTCGGGGCCGGCGACGCCAATACCGATGACGGCTGGTTCGCCTTCAACAACGGCCACAGCGTGCTGTTCAGCGATATGCCCAACCCGTCGGTGCGCTCCGGCTACGCCACCATCATGCCGCGCCTGGTGGAAGAACACGGCCAGGACAAGGCCGAATGGATGATGCATCGCCTGCGCAACCTGAACATCTACCCGAGCCTGTTTTTCCTCGACCAGATCAGCTCGCAGCTGCGGATCATCCGCCCGATAGCGTGGAACAAGACCGAGATCATCAGCCAGTGCCTGGGGGTGAAAAACGAGTCCGACGCCGACCGGGAAAACCGTATTCGCCAGTTCGAAGACTTCTTCAACGTTTCCGGCATGGGTACACCCGACGATCTGGTGGAGTTTCGCGAAGCCCAACGTGGTTTCCAGGGCCGCCTGGAACGTTGGAGCGACATCTCTCGCGGCAGCCACCGCTGGGAAACCGGCCCGACCCGTAACAGCGAAGCTATCGGCATCCAGCCGGCCATGACCGGCACCGAATTCACCCACGAAGGGCTGTACGTCAACCAGCACCGCAACTGGCAGAAGTTCCTGCTGGACGGTCTCGACGCCCAATCCTTGAAACTGCGTGAGGTGTGATGATGAATGCGCAACTGCAATACCGGATCGAGCAGTTTTTCTACCGCAAATCCGAACTGTGCGATGCCCAGGACTGGGACGCCTATGTGCAGCTGTTCGACCCGCAGAGTGAATTCCACCTGCCGCAATGGGACTCGGAGCACGTCTACACCCGTGACCCCAAGCGCGAGATGTCGCTGATCTACTACGCCAACCGTTCGGGCCTGGAAGACCGGGTGTTCCGCCTGCGCACCGGCAAGGCCGCCTCCGCCACGCCGATGCCGCGCACCCTGCACCTGATCAATAACGTGCGTATCGCCGAGCAGGCAGACGGGATGCTGGAAGTACGGCTGAACTGGCACACGCTGTTCTATCGGTTAGCCACTTCGGAGCAGTTCTACGGAAACGCCACCTACACCTTGAAACCCGATGGCGACAGCTGGTTGATCACCCGCAAGCATGCGTTGCTGCTCAACGACACCATCAACTCGGTGCTGGATTTTTATCACCTCTGACGCGCGAGCTTTGTGGCGAGGGGGCTTGTTGTGGCTATGGGGCTTGCTGTAGCGAGCGGGCTTGCCCGCGTTGGGGCGCGAAGCGGCCCTGAAATCTGTCGCACCATATCTGCCGGATGCACCGTGATGACCTTATTAGGACTGCTACGCAGCCCAACGCGGGCAAGCCCGCTCGCCACAACCACAACAAGCCCGCTCGCCACAGGTCCTGCGCCCGCTCATCGCGACTCGTCAGCCATCAACCCTATATACGCGGAGCACTGCGGATGAATCACAAAGTGGCCTTCAGTTTTGCCGACGGCAAAACCCTGTTTTTCCCCATCGGCGCCCATGAAATCCTGCTGGATGCGGCCTTGCGCAACGGCATCAAGATCCCTCTGGATTGCCGCGAAGGGGTCTGCGGCACCTGCCAGGGTCGCTGCGAATCCGGCGACTACAGCCAGGATTACGTCGACGAGGAAGCCCTCTCCAGCGTTGACCTGCAACAACGCAAAATGCTCAGTTGCCAAACCCGGGTCACATCCGACGCGGCGTTTTACTTCGATTTTGATTCCAGCCTGTGTAACGCGCCGGGGCCGGTGCAGATTCGCAGCACGGTCAGCCAGGTGCAGCAGGTCTCGAGCAGCACCGCGATCCTGTATCTGCAACTGGACCAGTCGCTGGACTTCCTGCCGGGCCAATACGCCCGCCTGTCTATTCCCGGTACCGACAGCCGGCGCTCCTACTCTTTCGCCAATCGCCCGGGCAATCAGTTGCAGTTCCTGATCCGTCTGCTGCCGGACGGTGTGATGAGCAACTACATCCGAGAGCGCTGCCAGGTAGGCGATGAGTTGTTGCTGGAGGCTCCGCTGGGCGCGTTCTACCTGCGCCATGTGGCCAAACCGTTGGTATTGGTGGCCGGCGGTACCGGGTTGTCGGCACTGCTGGGCATGCTGGATGAGCTTGCCGAACGTGGTTGCGAGCAGCCGGTGCACTTGTATTACGGCGTCCGTGGCGCGGCTGATTTGTGTGAGACCGCGCGCATTGGCGCCTATGCTGAAAAAATCCCGGGGTTTCGCTACACCGAGGTGTTGAGTGATCCCACTCCCGATTGGAGCGGCAAGTGCGGCTACTTGACCGAACATTTCGATTTGGCCGAACTGCGGGACAGTTCGGCGGATATGTACGTCTGCGGTCCGCCGCCGATGGTCGAATCCATCAAAAACTGGCTGCTGGATCAGGGACTTGATGGCGTTTCACTGTATTACGAAAAGTTTACCGAGAGTAATATCTGACCCCTCAGCAGTGGGGGCTGGTTCGGCGTGCAATCAACCCTGAAAAAAACAAGTAGAAGGGAACGTGAATGGCGGATGACATGGTTAACCCGGTGGGCCTCAAGCGCGGCCTGAAGAACCGGCATATTCAACTGATTGCCCTGGGTGGGGCGATTGGTACGGGCTTGTTCCTCGGTTCGGCCGGGGTACTCAAGTCGGCGGGGCCGTCGATGATCCTCGGCTATGCGATTGCCGGGTTCATTGCCTTCCTGATCATGCGCCAGCTCGGCGAGATGATTGTTGAAGAGCCAGTGGCAGGTTCCTTCAGCCACTTTGCCCACAAGTACTGGGGCAGTTACGCGGGCTTTCTGGCGGGCTGGAACTACTGGGTGCTGTATGTGCTGGTGGGCATGGCCGAGCTGACGGCGGTCGGCAAGTACATCCAGTTCTGGTGGCCGGAAATTCCGACCTGGGCCAGCGCCGTGGTGTTCTTCATCGCGGTCAACCTGATCAATACCCTGAACGTGAAGTTCTTCGGCGAGACCGAGTTCTGGTTCGCGATCATCAAGGTGGTGGCGATCATCGGCATGATCCTGCTGGGCTGCTACTTGCTGTTCAGCGGCACCGGCGGCCCGCAAGCCTCGGTGAGCAACCTGTGGGACCACGGCGGTTTCTTCCCCAATGGCGGCATGGGGCTGTTGATGTCCATGGCCTTCATCATGTTCTCGTTCGGCGGCCTGGAGCTGGTGGGTATCACTGCCGCCGAGGCCAGCGAGCCGCGCAAGGTGATCCCCAAGGCGATCAACCAGGTGGTGTACCGGATCCTGATTTTCTACGTCGGCGCACTAACCGTGCTGCTGTCGTTGTACCCATGGGACCAACTGCTGCAAACCCTCGGCGCGTCCGGCGATGCCTACAGCGGCAGCCCATTCGTGCAGATCTTCTCGCTGATCGGTAACGACACCGCCGCGCACATCCTCAACTTCGTGGTGCTGACCGCCGCGCTGTCGGTGTACAACAGCGGCGTGTACTGCAACAGCCGCATGTTGTTCGGCCTGGCGGAACAAGGCGATGCGCCCAAAGCGCTGTTGAAGCTGAACAAGCAAGGCGTGCCTCTGCGGGCCCTGGGGATTTCGGCACTGGTGACGCTGCTGTGCGTGGTAATCAACTACGTCGCGCCGCACGATGCGCTGGAGCTGTTGTTCGCGCTGGTGGTTGCCTCGTTGATGATCAACTGGGCGCTGATCAGCCTGACCCACATCAAGTTCCGCAAGGCCATGGGCGAGCAAGGCCTGGTGCCGTCGTTCAAGACCTTCTGGTTCCCGTTCAGCAACTACTTGTGCCTGGCGTTCATGCTGATGATCATCTGCGTGATGCTCGCGATTCCAGGTGTGCGGGCGTCGGTGTATGCGATACCGGTGTGGGTAGGGATTATCTATGTGGCATATCGGGTGCGTATGAACAACGCCAAGGCCGTGATCGTACGCTAAACCTTGTGGGAGCAGGCTTACCTGCGATAGCGGTGGGTCAAGCACTGATGAGCTGCCAGATAGTCCGTCATCGCAGGCAAGCCAGCTCCCACAGTTGATTGCATTCCAAATAGAAAGCCCCGGCACTCAGTGAGTGCCGGGGCTTTTTTGGGACCGGATTACAACGAAGAACGTACCCGCCACAGCTCCGGAAACAGTACGGTATCGAGCATCTTGCGCAGGTAACCCACGCCTTCGGTGCCGCCGGTACCTGGCTGGAAGCCGATGATCCGCTCCACCGTGGTGACGTGGCGGAAGCGCCATTGGCGGAACGAATCTTCCAGGTCGATAAACTTCTCGGCCAGTTGGTACAGGTCCCAATAACGGCTCGGATCGCGATAAACCTCGCGCCACGCTGCCTCCACGGAATCATCGTGAACCGTGGCCGCCGTCGGGTCGCGCTCGGCACGTTTCGGGTCGATGGTCAGACCCGCCTTGGCCATCAGGTTGATCGCTTCGTCATACAGCGACGGCGTGGCAATCGCCACTTGCAGCTCCTTCAACAACTCCGGGCGATGGGCGTGGGGCCGCAGCAGCGCTGGGCTCTTATTGCCGAGGATGAATTCGATTTCACGGTACTGGAACGACTGGAACCCGGACGACTGCCCCAGGTACGGGCGGATCGCCTTGTACTCCGACGGCGTCATGGTCGCCAGCACTGCCCAGGCATGCACCAGTTGATCAAAGATCCGCGACACCCGCGCCAGCATCTTGAACGCTGGCGCCAACTCACCCTGGCGCACGTGTTCACGGGCGGCCTTGAGTTCGTGGAGCATCAGCTTCATCCACAGCTCCGAGGTCTGATGCTGGATGATGAACAACATCTCGTTGTGGTCCGGCGACAGCGGGTGCTGGGCGCTGAGCACTTTGCCCAGGTCCAGGTAGTCGCCGTAGCTCATGGACTCGGAAAAATTCAGCTCGGCGTCATGCCATTCTTCCGGGGGTTGATAGTCGGGAGAGAAAGGACATTGGCTCATCGCGTGGACTCCTTGAGCGGACGCAGAATAGCCCGCACCGGGCTGGCATCGAGGTTGGCGAAACGCAGCGGCAGCGCGATCAACTCGTAATCGCCCTCGGGCACGTCGTCGAGGACAATGCCTTCGAGAATCGCCATGCCATGACGGGCAACCGCGTTGTGGGCATCCATGGTCTTGGATTGTTGCGGGTCCAGGGACGGCGTATCGATACCGATCAAGCGCACGCCAAGGCCGGCCAACAACTCGACGGTTTCTGTCGCGACGGCGGTGAAATGCTCATCCCAGGTGGCCAGCGGGGCCTGTTGATAGGTCCGCAGCAGGACGCGTTCCGGCAGATTCTCCAGGCGCCCTTCCAACTGATGCGCCTGCACCAGTGCGCCACTGTCCAGGCAATGCAGCACCCGACACGGGCCGAGGTACACATCCAGCGAAACCTCACCAATCGGCGCGCCGTCTGCGCTGTAGTGCAGCGGCGCATCGACATGGGCGCCGGTGTGGGGTGACAGCGTGATACGCCCGACATTCACCGGGCACTCCGGGCCAAACTGCCAGACCCGCTCTTCCTGAAACGGCGTATCACCGGGCCAGGTCGGGGTCGCGGCACTCAAGGGCGGGCTGATGTCCCACCACGTTTTTATTGGATTCATCACAAGGCTCTCGGTCGTTCCTAGGGAGAATGATACGAGGGCCAGCCATAAATATTCTTGCGAATTCCAGCGCAAATCAGGAAGTCTTTCGCACTTACTGCGAAGAAATGGCCGATTGCTGAATGGAAGTTTCACCCTGTGGAGCCGGGCTTGCCCGCGATGAGGCCGGCACAGCTTGCATCTCCTTGGCCTGACACTCCGCCATCGCGGGCAAGCCCGGCTCCCACAGGAATTAGCGGCGATTTAACGATGTGTAAACGCCTGCGTTTCTGGGCATCCCGATGTCGAGTTCAGACCACCGGCAAACAGCCCGCCGCTATAGGGTTCGACTTCTGTTTCCTTGCCTCGGAGTCACCATGTCCAAGCCGATTACTGTTCTGCGCGACACCCACCCCCTGCCGGTACTGGATGCCTGCAAATGGGAAAAACTCGAAGGCGATCCGCACACCGTCAACCTCAACGCCTATACCAGCGAAGACGGCAGCAAGATCATGGGCACCTGGATCTGTACCCCGGGCAAATGGCGGGTGGAATATGTGAAATGGGAGTACTGCCACTTTCAGGAAGGCTACTGCGTGATTACCCCGGACGGCCTGGAGCCGATTCACTTGAGGGCCGGTGATATTTTTGTGGTCGAGCCCGGCATGAAAGGCACTTGGGAGGTGGTCGAGACCGTGCGCAAGTACTTCGTTTTTGCCTGAGACAGACCTTCCATGAAAAGGGGCCGCCAGGCCCCTTTTTCGTGCCAAAAATCATTGCGTCTTCAGATAAGCAACTGTTACTTTGTGACAAGATATTTTATGATTAGTGTTCGTGCAGAATCCTATGATCAATGAAAATAACGTTTTAACAAATTAATCATAAGGCGCCCACCACTACTTTAGTGCTAGATAGTATTGCCTTTTGACATCACTTTCCTTTTCGTATAATTTTCTTGAAGCCTAGTTAATACAAGAGTTTCATATGATTATAACCAAATGATAATAAAAGGCTGGGGAAAGGTGGCCAACTTCACAGTATGACAACGTTCTCCTCGCCTCCGTAGAAAACACCAAGTGTTTGAATTAGACTTTCAACAAACCGAATTACAACGCTATTGGTTTGCGTCAAGTATTCACCACTTCACCATGCAGTTGCTGCACGCGGCAGTCGAGCCCGCGCTTTACAGAAGGATCAAGAAAATGTCTGAAAAAACTACGCGCCTGACCATACTCATCGACTCCCCAACCAAACAAAGGTTAGAGACCCTGTCGGAGGAAGTTGACCTTACTATTTCTCAGGTTATTCGCAAACTGATCAGAGACCACCTCCAACAATATGAGAGGCAAATCAACCCCGTCGCAATAGAGCCGACGCGCGAAGATTCACCCACCTGTTCCTGATATATAACATGGACTAATATTCTCACATTCTAACATTAGACATAAATCCGCCCTTGTCTTTTATTGACGGGTCATTCAACTATAAGTACGTACCCGCCCTCAAGTAATTTTATTAACGGACATCCCATGCCTGTGAAACAGCAATTGCTCGCTTGTTATGCTCTCCTGAGTAAATACACCGATGAGTTGGCTGTCTCATCGGATACGGAAAAACCCTGCACCTTATTTCTCTCGATCAGCGACAGCACAAAACGTGGGCATGTTTTTCACGTCACTGCCAACAACTTCGAAAAGGCATGGGAAACAGGGGTAAATGAACTCCAGCGAATCCATGATCAGCGCTTAATACCGTCGGTTAATAAACCCGAACGTACGTGGATTCGCGTCGAACGTGCGATCAACGTGACACCTATGAGCTGGGAAGGATTCAATGAGCGCCTCAAGCGCCACAAGCGCAATTACTTCAGGCGGGGCATTGCGTTCGACAGGACCCTGCAAATAGCCCTCACCGAACAAGAGCTGAACGCCAACGCAATCCTCTACGGCGGCAACAATATTGCGCATGCGAGCTTCAATGCCGGGAATTTTTCCGTCTACGCCAAACGCCGATTTTCAGGACCGGCGGCGCTGAATGCAGTAAGCACGTTGCAACCCGACACCACAATTTATCTGTTCGACACGGCGGGCGTGTTTTGTGCCGAGGACGGCGTGGCCCACCGGCTCAACAGCAACGCGGCAGAACTCGGCTGGCGTACCCTGGCCGCCCTGGAACCTGACGACGTCAGGCTGCCCATCTGCACCGCTGCCACGTATCTGGGGGAACAGATGCAGGACAGCGGCCAGTTCGTCTACGGCTACTTTCCCTGCTTCGACCGACCGATCAAAAACTACAACACCCTACGCCACGCCAGCAGCACGTACGCGATGATCGAGGCATGGGCATTGAACGGTGACGAGACGTTGAAGGCTGCGATTCAACGGTCACTGGACTACCTGACCCAGACGCTGATCAGGCCCAACCTGCTGCCCAACGGCAGCGTGGCCGCCTTCCTGGTGGACACCGGCAACGAGATCAAGCTGGGCGGCAACGCGGTGTGCCTGCTGGCCCTGGTCAAGTACAGCGAAGTGACCGGCACCCGCCAGTACCTGCCGCTGCTGGAAGCCCTCGCCAACGGTATGGCCTGGATGCAGGCCCCCGACACCGGCGCTTTCGTACACGTATTGCATGCCCAGGATTTGAGCGTCAAAGAGCCGTTTCGCATCATCTATTACGACGGTGAGGCCGCGTTCGGGCTGATGCGCCTCTATGGGCTGACCCGCAATGAACGCTGGCTCAACGTCGTGGAAAAGGCCTTCGATTACTTCATCGGCAAAGAGCACTGGCGCGAGCACGATCACTGGCTCAGCTACTGCGTGAACGAGTTGACGCGCTATCGCCCCGACGAAAAATACTTCCGCTTCGGCCTGAACAACGTCGCGGGCTACCTGGGTTTCGTCCAGCAGCGCATTACCACCTTCCCTACTTTGCTCGAATTGATGATGGCCGCGCAGCAAATGCTGGAACGGATCGCACAACAGCCATCTGTACAGCACCTGCTCCAGGACATTGATCTGCACGCGTTCTATCGGGCCTTGCATCATCGCGCCCGTTACCTGCTCAACGGTTATTTCTGGCCGGAGATGGCGATGTATTTCGCCAACCCGGCACGCATCGCCGGCGCGTTCTTCATTCGGCATCACGCGTTCCGGGTGCGCATCGACGACGTCGAGCACTACCTTTCCGGGCTGATTGCCTATCACCGATACCTGCTGGACGGTGCGCCGCAAGTGAGCCTGCCTCCACCGACGCAAGCCACATCCGACTGGACCTGGGACGCCACGACCCTGGCGCATGTAACACAGGGAACGTGGGCCCAGCAGCCCCCATCGGACTGGCGAGCCGCGGGTTTGACGCCCTCCATGCAATTCTTCAAGCCAGGGCGCATGCTCAGCCGCCACCCCACCAAGGTCGGCCCGAATGAGGTGCAATCGGCCTTGCGTTGGGCACAGGCCACGCCTGAACGGCGGCCCTCAGCGTTCCTGTGTGTGGACCCGACGCCCTATCTGAACAGTGGCTTGCCGGTGCTGCAAGTCGCCGACACCAGCGAAGCAATGTTGCAGCTGGGCAGGCACGCCCGACAGCACTTTAGCGGACAGGTATTCGGCGTGACCGGCAGCTTTGGCAAAACCACGGTGGTGGCCATGCTCACCCATGCCTTGAAACACTGGGGCGAGGTCGGGCAAACCGAGGCCAACGCCAACCTGCCTCACGGCATTGCCTGGAACCTGGCGAGCATGCCCCCAGAGGCGAAGCTCTGGGTCCTGGAAATGGCCGTTGGACGGATGCCCATCAACTCGGAACTGGTGCGCCCACACATCGCTATCGTCACCGGCCTGGCCCCCGCGCACCTGGAGTACCACGGCACGCTGGAGAACCTGGCCCGCAAGAAAAGCGCGATCTTCCGCTCCATGGCACCGGGAGGCCACGCGGTGCTCAGCCGGGACATGCCGTATTACGAGCTGTTCGCCCAGGCAGCAGAAACCGCGCGCCTTCAGGTGGTCAGTTATGGCGAACACGCTGATGCAGATCTGCGCCTTCTGGATTGGCGCAGCGAATCGGATCTGGTTTACGTCCAGGCGCAACGAGGCCCAGAGGCACTCAACTTCACCCTCCGAGCCCGTGGCCGGCACATGGTACTCAACGCGCTGGCGGTGCTGGCTTCGTTGTTCGCGGCGGGCCTGGAAGCTTGCCAGGCGCTCGAAGTCCTGACCGGGTTCGAACCCGTTGAAGGGCGTGGCAATGTTATGCAGATCCAGTGCGCGGGTGGTCATTTCCAGTTGATCAACGATGCCTACAACGCCAACCCCGGCTCCATGGCCGCGGCGCTGCAATCCATGGCCGATCTTCCCGTGACCTCGCGGCACCGGGTGCTGGTATTGGGGGATATGCTGGAACTCGGTCCGGACACCCAGCGTTATCACCTGGAGCTGGCCACACCACTGCGCATGGCAGCTCCACGCCATGTGCTGTTGTGCGGCCCGTTGATGCACGCGCTGTACCTCGAGTTGCGCGCAGAGCTGTCGGTCCAGTGGTTCGAGAACGCCAAGGCACTGAACCAGGCCTTGATGCAGAACCCGGCGCAGTGGTTTCACCCAGGGGATTGGGTGCTGGTGAAAAGCTCGGGAGGGACTGGATTGTCACAGTTGTGCGAGTGGTTGAGGACGACTGAGCAAGCAGTGCTGGCCGGGTAACCCACCAAGGCCAATTTTACTTCGCGCAACTGGCCGCCGTCTTGAGCCCGATATCATTGCGCAGTTGATGAAACGCAGGTGCCACGGCATCCGCCTTGATCAACTGCGCCTGGTGCCCCGCCTTAATCAGCGCCCTAAAAAAACCTTCCTGCAACACGAACGGCGCAACCTGATCGTCGATGTTACCCACGACGAACAACTGCCGTTTGGGCGCCGCAACAATGCCGTCGATGTGCTGGCCAGGATCGTAGGGGTGGAGTAATCCATTGGTATCGCGCCCCGGCCTGGAAGGCAGGCCTTTGTTCTGGCGGATCATCTGCGCACGCTGCACCAGGGCGAACGCGCCGGAGGTCATCACTGCGCATTTCACATCGTCGCGCCCCAGGGTCAACAACGCAGCCGCCACTGTGGCGCCACCGCTGTGGCCCAACAAAACAAACTGACCGATGCCGTAGCGTTCACGCAGCTCATCCAGTGCGCCATTCAGCGCAATGAATTCCCGGGCCTGACGCCGCTGTCCATGATTGCCGCTGGAGCCATAGGTGCCAGGCCGCGCGACGATCACCAGCGGTACGCCAGCTCGTTTGCTCAGTGCTTTTGCCTGCTGCACCTTGGCAGCCAAGGTGTTGCCACGGATCGCCTCGGGCGCCCGGTGCATCTCGATGTTTCGATCACCATGGAACATCACGATCACCACCGGCGCATGATCAAGGGAAGCCCCGGCGAAATAGCGAATGCAATCCTCATCCTGGGCAAACTCGACCCACAATGCCGAATCCGGATCATTGCAGGTGGCCTTGTCGGCAGGCGTGTTCCACAGTAACGGCATCGAGCTGTCGTCGAGCGCCAGCACGCAAGGCGCAGCGACAAGCCCCAACCCGAACACTAAAAACCTGAGAATTTTCCCCACCCGCCGGCCCTCTGCTAGCGCTCGCGCAACGCTTCGCGCGCGCGGTTCATGGGTTTGATCAGGTAGTCGAGAACGGTTTTCTGGCCAGTCCTGATATCCACCGAGGCGATCATCCCCGGCACGATGGAGAACGACTTGCCGGCCTTGTTCTTCAAGGTGTCGGCGTCGGTGCGGATAAACACCCGGTAGTAGAACACCTCAGGTTTGACTTCGTCCTGGATGGTGTCGGGCGAGATGGTCACCACCTTGCCGTCCATACCGCCATAAATCGCGTAGTCGTAGGCCGTGATCTTGACCTTGGCCACTTGGTCGGGATGGATAAAGGCGATGTCCCGCGGCGAAATACGCGCCTCGATCAGCAGTTGTTCGTCCAGGGGAACGATCTGCATCAAGCGCCCATTCGGGGGGATGATCCCGCCAATGGTGGTGACTTCGATACCTTTGACGATACCGCGAACCGGCGAGCGCAAGGTCAAGCGGGTCACAGAATCCGAACGACCGCGCATGATCGAGGACAGTGTCTCGACGTCGGCATTGGCCTTGGCCAGATCCTCACCGGCACGCACCATGTAATCGGAGCGGGCCTGGGTCAGCTTCAATTCCAGCTCGGCTTTCTGGCGTTTGAGACGCAAGACCTCAACATTGCTGGCGGCGCCAACCTTGGCCAGGTTCTCGGTAATTTCCAACTCGCTGCGCACCAACCCCAGTGATGAACGCACGCCAGCCTGAGCGTCTTCCAGCCCTCTGCGCCGGGTGTTGAACAAGTCGGTTTCGGCACGGATCAGCGCGGGATGGTGTTGCAGTGCGGCAGGGAATACCAGGGCTTTGCTGTCTACCTCCGCCTGCAAACGCGCGACGCTGGCCAGGGATGCTCGGTATTTGGAGGCACTTTCATCGAAGTTGGATTCGGTCTTGGTCGGGTCGAGCTTTGCCAGGGTCTGGCCATTCTTGACGATATCGCCCTCCGCCACGTTCAACTCGGTGACGATGCCGCCTTCCAAGGACTGAATGATCTGCTCACGGGAGGTCGGAATTACCTTGCCACTGCCCGTGGAGACTTCATCCACCTCAAAGAAGTAAGCCCAAGCGCCAAATGCGATCAACAGGGCAAACACCCAGAAGACCACCCGCGTCGAGCGCACCACCGTGTTGTCATCAATGCCGTCGTTGTAGTGTTGGGCGCCCTCGTCTTCAAGGCCCAGCAGGGGGATTCTTTTGCGCTCATGGGTCTTCACTGATTCTTCCCCTTGGGTTTGGAAAGCCGGGCGATCGCATTGTCCTTGGTGTCATCGACCAGGATCTGCCCGTTGTCGACCACGATGATCCGGTTCACCAGGCTCAACACACTCATGCGGTGGGTGGCGATGATCAGCGTGCGGTGGGCCGCCCATTTGTCCAGGTTGTGGATCAATTGGCGTTCGGTCGCTTCATCCAGAGAGGCGGTGGGTTCGTCCAGCAGAACGATATGCGGTTGGCGGATGATCAAGCGCGACAACAGCAAGGATTGGCGCTGCCCGCCCGAAAGCCCGAGGCCACCTTCCAGAATCAGGTGGTCCATGCCGTCGGCGAACTTGCCGATAAAGTCCGCCGCACCGGTCAGCACCAGCGCCTGGAGAATCTCCTGATCGGACGCGTGGGGCGCGCCCATGATCAGGTTATCCCGCAGGGTGCCGTGGAACAGACGCGAGTTTTGCGTCATCAGGCCGACATCCCGGCGCACGTCCGCCGGGTCGATATGGCCCAGGGCAACCCCGTCGAGGCTGACGCTGCCGCTCTTCAGGTCGAGCATGCCGGCCAACGCCTGCAGCAAGGTGGATTTGCCCGCACCGTTACGGCCGAGAATGGCGATGCGCTCACCCGGTTGGATCTGCAAATCCGCTACGAGCAAGGCCGGCACCGGCGCATCGTCAGAATACTGGAATGCCGCCTGGTTGAGGACGTAGTGACCGCGCACCACCGGCAAGTGCACGCGTTTGCTGCCTTCGGCATGGTCCACCGGCAACTCCATGATCCGGTTCAGGCTTTGCAGAGCCACCTTGGCCTGCTGCCAGCGGGTCAGCACTTGGGTGATCTGCGACATCGGCGCCATCATGCGTGAGGCCAGAATCGAGGCCGCCACCAGGCTACCCGTGGTCATGTCACTGGCCATGACCATCGGTGCGCCGAACACCACCACCACGGCAAACACTGAGCCTTGCACGTTGTTGGTCCAGGCCACCAGCTTGTTGGTCAACATGCGCAGGCGCAGGCTGGCGTCGCCGCAGGTGGCGTTGTAGTGATTCCATTGGTGCTGGAAGCGCTGCTCGGCCTGGAGTGCCTTGATATCGTCGAGGCCCTGGATGGTCTCCACCAACATGGCACTGCGCAACGAGCTTTCGCGCATCGATTGGCTGGCCAGCGCCGCGAGCTTTTTCTGCGACAACAAACCCGGCACCACCAGGAACAGCACCGCCACCAGCGGCACCGCGACCAAGGGCCCGGCGATCAACCAGTAAATCACCAGGAACAGCAGGAAAAACGGCAAGTCCGCCAAGGCCGTAGCCGTGCTGGAGGTGATCAGTTCACGCAGTTGCTCCAGCTCCTTGAGCTGGGAAATGAACGAGCCGGTGGACTTCGGCCGGGCGCTGTTGCGCAGGCGAATGGCATGCCCGAACACCAGGTCGGACACGCGCATGTCCGCTCGTTTGCCGAGCATGTCGGTGATGCGCACGCGGGTGATGCGCATGATGAAATCGAACACCAGCGCCAGCATCACGCCGCCGAACAACACATACAGGGTGGGCATCGACTCGGCCGGAATCACCCGGTCGTAGACCTGCATGGAAAACAGCACCCCGGCCAGCCCGAGCACGCTGGTCACCAGTGACGCCAGCATCACATAGCCATAGGGCCGCATGTCCCGCAGCACGATGCCTTTGAACCAGTCCTTCTCATAGGGTTTGATGTAGTCATCGACGCGGGTATCGCGCACGGCACTTATGGGCCGCAGAATCACGCTCTTGCGCGCCGAGTCGAGCAGCTCCTGATAGCTGAGACGGCTTTGCAGACCGCCGTCGCCGCTGTAGGCGATGCCGACGTGTTCGCCATCGCCCAGGGTTTCCAGGACGCCAACCTGGCCGTCACTGAACTGCAGGATCATCGGCAGTTGCCGTTGCATCAGGGTCGAGGCGCTGAAGTCGGCGATCGCGCAATTCAATCCGGCCTGGCGGGCCATCTGCCGCACCACGTCTTCCACCGAAGCGCCTTCGGTCCACTGCGCGGCGAGCCTCACACTTTGCGCCGAACACTCCAGGCGGTAATGCCGTGCGATGCTCAGCACCGCCTCCAGCCACACTTCGTAATCGAACCCAGGCACCGGCTTGAGTGCCGCTTCCACTGCGCTCATGTCGCCCTCAAGCATCACGGCATCATTCATGGCCGAATCTCCACACCTTGCAAGGTGCTGTTATCTAGATGGAACGCGGTGCGCAACCCGCCGGTGTTGTAGAGGCAATCGATTTTCAGGCGGCGCAGGTCAGCTGCGGTGTTTTCCCGGTCCATGCGGGCCTGGTGGATTTCCTGCTCGGCATTGAGCAAATCCAGCAGCGGCCGGGTGCCCAGTTCGAGGTACTGCTGACGGTAAAGGTCGCGGGTCTCGGAGATGCTGCGCTCACGAAAATCCAGGGTGGACAGGCGTTGAGTCAGGCTGGAAATCTGATCCCGCGCCTCCAGCAGGCCTTGGCGTACAGCAAGACGAGCGGCATCGTTGGCCGCTTCGGCAGAACGCAGGGCTTGTTGTGCGGCGGACTTGCGCGCAGTGATCGCACCGCCCTGGTAGAGCGGCATCTTCACATTGAGGAACACGCCATAACGGTTCCGATCACGTCCGCCGGGGATGTTGCTGTCGTCGTTGTTGTCCAGGTAGTGGGTCACCGACGGATCCAGCGATACAGTCGGCAGCGCTTCGGCCCGCGCCTGGGCGATCAGCGCCAAGGCATCAACCCGTTGCGCCTGGGCGATCAATAACGTCGGAGTGACCGCTTCATCGGGCACCACGCCCTGGCAAGACTGCTCCAGGCTTGCCGGAAAACCAGGCGAAACGCTCACCGGCGACTGCGCCCCCAGCAAGCTGCTCAAGGTGCTGCGCCAGCGATTGAACTGCGCCTGGAATTGCAATTGCGTCGCTTGCGACGCCTCGACCCGCGAGCGTGCCTGGATCAGATCCGAACGGGTACTGGCGCCCATGTCACTGCGCTTTTTTGCCAGTTCTGCAATCGCCGAAATGCCGTCGATCTGCTCGCGAGCGAGCGTTACCAACAGTTGCGAGCGCTGTAATTCGATCATGGCAAACGAGGTATCACGCGTCACTTGGTCGATTGACAGCAAGACCGCCGCCTGGCTGCCACTGACCCGGGCCAGGGCGCTGTCCACCGAGCTGGACACCTTGCCAAAGTCATAGAGCATCTGCGACGCCGACAATGAAAAGGCTCGGCTTTGGCCGTTGCCGCTCAGGCCGCTGTCGTAGCCAGAATTGAAGCCGCCGCTCACTTGCGGGTAGTAACCGGAACGGGCGATGTTCACGTTCTCGTTTTGCTGATACAGCTGACCGATCGCCTCGGAAATGGCCGGGTGCCACTCCACGGCTAACTGAATAGCCCGTGTCAGGTCGATGTTTTTCGGTATGACGCGTTGCGGTGCCACCGGTGCGCTGACACCCGTAGAACCACCCGGTAAATTCGTGCCCAAGTCACTGGGGCTGATGATGTTGACGCTTTCTTCGTCGTCGATAAACGACTTGGCCATGACCTGCTCAAATACCAACACAGTCATTGCCGCTGCAACGCAAACCGCAGACAGCTGTTTGGCCAGACTCTTATGCCTCACTTCAAGTCCCCTACTTGTTATCAAACCTGATGGGTACAACCACGGACCGTGACTGACGCCAGTCACGGCCCATCGTTGTAATACCGTTGGTGAGGAAAACCGGGCCTTGCGGCCCGGCCGTCGGGTGCGTGGTTACACCACGCTGATGCCGCTTTGTACCCAGAGCTGATGGGTCTCATCTTCCTGGCTGGTGTAGATCACGTACTCCAGACCGTTCTCTACCTGGGTCACGCCTGCAGACCAGTCGCCTGTCAGGTGCACGCTGTCTTGATCATCGCCCTGGATCATCAAACGATCCGACTCAGGGCCGGTGATGGACACCAGGTCTTCCAGGCTCAAGGTCAGGTCAACCGCACTGACGTCGTTCAGGTCGATGCTCTGCACACCGCTGACTTTGCCGATCAGGTCGGTGAGGTTGATGGCTGCATCACCACCCTCCCACAGCAACCCATCCGCCCCTGCAACACCGCCGACGTGGGTGAAGTCAGTGTCGTCAACCACCACAGGGTCGTTGGCGTCACCGTCGGCACTGCCTTCGGAACCGGCACTGTCATCGCCCGATACGGCCTGATCCACCACGTCACTGCTGGCAGCGGCAAAACCGGCGCCTTCAGTGGCGGGCGAACCCGGATTCGCGTCGTCCCAGACCAGGTCGCGGTCTGGCGAGTCGATGCGGATGTACACATCGGCCGTGTCTTCCTGACCGGTCGGCGTGGTGAGCTTGTAGGTGAATTTATCCACCTGGCCAATCTCATCCAGCGCCAGCCCGGCATGCGGGGTGTAGACGTATTTGCCATCGGCAAACACGGTCAATGTCCCGTGTTCACCGTCGACCTTCGTCCCCGTCTGACCAGGAATCACGTACACCCCATTGACCAGCACACTGAGAACCGTCAGCGGCGAACCGAGTACATCCGGCCCGGACAGGCTGTCACCCAGCAGGTTGCCCGTAGCATTGGTCATCTCACCGGCCACGAACTGGGTCAGGAAGGTGGTGGTCAGTTTCTGGGCCACCGTGATCGCGCTCAGCGACAGCACTGAACCGGTCGACGCGGTCAGTCGATACGAACCGGCATCCAGCCCGGTGAACGTATGCGTTGCCAGGGTCGTGGTCTGCTGCGTGGTCCATACGCCATCGATCAGCTTCTGCAGGTTCACCGTGGTGTCTGGCAGTAACGACAGGCCGGTGGCGCTGACGCTGATTCCCAGGTTGGCGGTGGTGTCTGCCGCAACCACAATCGTTGCCCCGGTCCCGGTACCTGTACCGATCAGTGGCAGGTTGTAGGTCAGGCCCGCCAAGTCGGCTTCGCTTACCACGTTGACGATGTCGATCTGCGCCGTACCCAGGTCATCATTGGCGACCGTAGCGATCACCCCTGGCGCCGCTGGATCGGTGGTGCTCCAGGTGACATCGACACTCGGGCTGTCGATCCGCACATACAAGGTTGCCGCCGCCGAGCCTCCTGCGCCATTGACCAGGTGATACTCGAAGGCATCCACTTTGCCGATGTTGGCAACTTCGCCATTCGGTGTGTACTTGTAGGCGCCGTTGGCGAAGATGGTCAGTTGACCATATTGCCCCTGCAGCACGGTCCCGGTGGTGGCATCGGCATCGACGAACTCACCGCCGACTTCGACCTGAACCTTCACCGGTCCGCCATTACCCGGAACGTCCGGTTTGCCTTCAAAGCCTGGATCGGTGATGACGTTGCCGACGACATCAGGACCCGCTACACCGGTGAAGTCGGTCTGGCTTTCGTTGGTGACACTCAACTTGGCCGTAGCCCCGGCACCAATGCTGACCAAGCCCGGATCCAGCTTGAGGGTGAAGCGATATTGCCCAGCCTCCAGCCCTTCAATTTTAGCGGTGGTGCTTTGGCCGAACAGGCCCAGCAGGTCGAGCAAGCCCGAACCGTTGCTGCCTTGTTGAACCGGCAACCAGCCGCCCGCACCATCGCTCACCTCAAGAATGGCACTGAAACCGCCACCCAGCAGCGAGACCAGATCCGCCTGGGCAAACTCCAGGTTCAGCGTGCCTGAAGAACCCTCGGTGACCGAGAACTCCTGGGTCTTGGTGTGATCGCCCAGGACGATGCCGCCGACACCCAGCAGGGTGAAGACACGCATATCGGCCAGGCCGGTGTTGGATGTGACGGGTTTGATGGTTACTTCGGCGGTGGCGAGATCGTCGAAGGCGTCGAGGTCGGCATCGGCGTCGGCGTCGGCATCCGCGTCGGCGTCGGCATCCGCGTCGGCGTCGGCATCCGCGTCGGCGTCGGCATCCGCGTCGGCGTCGGCATCCGCGTCGGCGTCGGCGTCGGCGTCGGCGTCAGCATCCGCGTCGGCGTCGGCATCGGCGTCGGCGTCGGCATCCGCATCCGCATCCGCATCCGCATCCGCATCAGCATCAGCATCAGCATCAGCATCGGCGTCAGCGTCAGCGTCAGCATCGGCATCGGCATCGGCGTCAGCGTCAGCATCGGCGTCCGCATCAGCATCCGCATCCGCATCCGCATCCGCATCCGCATCAGCATCAGCATCCGCATCCGCATCAGCATCAGCATCAGCATCCGCATCCGCATCAGCATCAGCATCAGCATCAGCATCAGCATCAGCATCAGCATCGGCGTCAGCATCGGCATCGGCATCGGCATCGGCATCGGCATCGGCGTCAGCGTCCGCATCGGCGTCCGCATCAGCATCAGCATCAGCATCAGCATCAGCATCAGCATCAGCGTCGGCGTCAGCATCCGCATCCGCATCCGCATCCGCATCAGCATCAGCATCAGCATCAGCATCAGCATCAGCATCAGCATCGGCGTCAGCGTCAGCATCGGCATCGGCATCGGCATCCGCATCCGCATCAGCATCAGCGTCAGCATCCGCGTCGGCATCGGCATCGGCATCGGCATCAGCATCAGCATCAGCATCAGCATCAGCGTCAGCATCCGCGTCGGCATCGGCATCGGCATCCGCATCCGCATCAGCGTCAGCGTCAGCGTCAGCATCCGCGTCGGCATCGGCGTCGGCGTCGGCGTCAGCATCCGCATCCGCATCCGCATCCGCATCCGCATCCGCATCGGCGTCAGCGTCAGCATCAGCATCAGCATCAGCGTCAGCGTCAGCGTCAGCATCCGCGTCGGCATCGGCATCGGCATCGGCATCGGCATCGGCGTCAGCATCCGCGTCGGCATCGGCATCGGCATCGGCATCGGCATCAGCATCAGCATCAGCATCAGCATCAGCGTCGGCGTCAGCATCCGCGTCGGCATCGGCATCAGCATCGGCGTCGGCGTCGGCGTCAGCATCAGCATCAGCATCAGCATCAGCATCGGCATCGGCATCCGCATCCGCATCCGCATCAGCGTCAGCGTCAGCATCCGCGTCAGCATCCGCGTCGGCATCGGCATCGGCATCGGCATCGGCATCGGCATCAGCATCAGCATCAGCATCAGCGTCAGCATCCGCATCCGCATCCGCATCCGCATCCGCATCCGCATCAGCATCAGCATCAGCATCAGCGTCGGCGTCGGCGTCAGCATCCGCATCCGCATCCGCATCAGCATCAGCATCAGCATCAGCATCAGCATCAGCATCAGCATCCGCGTCAGCATCGGCATCCGCATCGGCATCGGCGTCGGCGTCGGCGTCGGCGTCAGCGTCAGCGTCAGCGTCAGCGTCAGCGTCAGCATCGCCATCATCAATGTCGCGCGCAATTACCGTAGTCGGAGCGGACTCGTTCCCCGCCGCATCCTTCAATGTCACTCCCAGCGTTTCACCGTTGACCTGAGGCGTGCTCAAGGTGACGACGAAATTGCCATCGTCCCCCACAGTGCCTGTGCCAATCACGTTGCCATCGGCATCCTTGACGGTAACGATCGCCCCAGGTTCGCCTTTGCCTGTGACCGTGCTGCCGTCTTCCCCGACAGCCAGGTTTGTAGGCGCGTCAGGCGCAACGCCATCTGCCGCGAATGCAGTGCCTGGAAGGGATTCTTTGCCGGCAAAATTCTTGAGGAACACCCTCAGTCTTTCGCCATTGATATGCAAGGCATTCAGGACGATTGCGAAGGTCCCGTCATCATTTACCGTGCCGGTACCGACCACCTCGTTGGCATCGTTGAGAATGGTGACAGCATGAGATGACGCACCATTACCGCTAAGAGACGCGCCGTCTTCGCTGACCGCCAGGTTAGTGGGCGCCAGCGGTGTCACGATGTCAGCGACCACCAGATTGCCTGGCTGTGATTGATTGCCAGCGGCATCGCCAAGTGTGACTTGCAGGCTTTCGCCTTCGGCCACCGGCGTGGTGAGCGGAGTCTGGAAATTACCGTCCGCCCCGACCGCGCCAGTGCCGATTACATTGCCGTTGACGTCCTTGATAGTGACGGTGGAACCTGGCTCGCCCTTGCCGCTGACGGTGGTGCCGTCGCCACTGATGGCCAGATTGGTCGGCGCGTCAGGCGCGGTTGTGTCACCGGCAACAACGGTGCTGGCCGGTGACTCATTGCCCGCCGAATCCTTGAGGGTGGCCTGCAGGGTTTCGCCATTGGTCTGCGGCGTTTCCAATGTGACCTGGAAGTTACCGTCAGCACCGACGGTGCCAGTGCCGACAGCGGCGCCGTTGGCATCCTTGATCGTGACGGTTGAACCTGGTTCGCCCTTGCCGCTGACGGTGGTGCCGTCCGCGCTGACGGCCAAACCTGTCGGTGCGGCAGGCGCGGTTGTGTCGCCGGCGCTGACGGTGCCAGCCGGCGATTCATTGCCAGCGGTATCTTTGAGAGTGACCTGCAGCGTCTCGCCATTGGTTTGTGGCGTGCCCAGCGGGACCTGGAAGTTACCGTCAGCACCGACAGTGCCAGTACCGATCACATTGCCGTTGGCGTCCTTGATCGTGACGGTGGAACCTGGCTCGCCCTTACCGCTGACGGTGGCGCCATCAGCGCTAACAGCCAACCCGGTGGGGGCGCCAGGCGCAGTCGTGTCGCCTGCAACCACGGAAGTGGGCGGTGACTGGTTGCCCTGGGCGTCCTTGAGGGTGACCTCCAGGGTCTCGCCGTTGGTACGCGGCACATCCAGGTTGACCTGGAAGTTACCGTCAGCGCCCACAGGGCCGGAGCCAACCACATTGCCGGCAGCATCCTTGATGGTCACCGTAGTGCCCGGTTGCCCTTTACCGATGACACTCTTGCCGTCGGCACTGACCGATAAACCAGTCGCCGCGCCCGGTGCTGTCGTAACGCTCCCGCCACCGCCACCACCTCCACCGCCGCCACTGATTGCGGCCGCCGCACCACCCACGGCGAGAAGGCCCAGGCCCCAGAGTACCCAGTCCGGTACCGCGCTATCTGCCACTATGCCTGCCGCGGCCAGATCGTCGAGTGTGGAAATCTCGCTGAATGTAAAACCTGAATAGGGCGAGGAATAGTTGCCTAACAACAAGGTTCCATCGGCACTTTCAAGTACCAACTGGTTAGCCGCACCGTCAGCACCCACCACAAAAAAGTTCTGAATAGTGACGATTTCTCCAGACTTCAGAGTTACCACCAAGTTCTGGCCAGACTGCTGAAAGGACTGAACGCTTTCAGGCCCAACGGGTAGTTTGACAATGCTTGTGCCCTTCAGGCTGGCATTGCCAAACGTATGTTCCGTTGCCGCTCCTGTTGCCTTATCGACAATTGTTATATTTTTCATCTCACACCCGTTTTCTCTTCGATAAACATGGACACACAGATTTCAGCGCGAGCGAATACCTCACAGCGGGAATTACCGCCGAGCACTCAACTTTTAATTCGTGTTATTGAAAGACTAACCAAGGATTAGTAGTTTCAGCCCACACCGGTCTCTTCACGCAGTTGCAGGCGCCCCCCCCTTCGCGTGCAAAGCGTGGAGGCCCCAAAGCGTGGCGTAAGCGTGAAGATTGAGGGGCATTGTGATGGCGCTTTTGTCGTACGTTGCGCCATTATCATGAGGTCATGCAGAGAGATCGTGGACTGCGGGGAGGCCATGGAAACAGGCCGGCCACGAGCCCAGAGGTGAAGTAATGAACAGAGGCGACGGGCAAGGATTTGTGATCTATCGAACTCCCTGGCCCTGACAACCTGTTCGGTCGAAAACCCGGAAAGACTTGATGTACGTATCCATTCGTCAACCATCTCAGACACACCTGCACAACTTGAAGAAATTACAGCCAGCCAGTGGGTAATTATCGAGGCGCAACAAGGGTGCCTACGCTCTCCAAGGCGATACTAGCGGGGTGCTACTCAACATCAAAGAGGAAAATAAACGCCATATAAACACTCACTAAATACGAGTGTTTAGCCTGTGAACTCATGGCACATCGGCGTCAAACAACCCACACGCTCATTATCATAAGATGATAATGAGGCATGCCCTTTGATTTACTTGAACTCATACCCAATGAACAGAATCACTGTTTTCACTGACATATCGGGTATTTGTAATATTTTATTTCAGTACCTTAACAATTCACTCAAAGCACTTCGAACTAGATAGTAAATTAGTGATACAACCCCGATACAATCCCGCAATCACTATATAAATCACAAGCGACAAGGTTCTCTGCTTTTAGTTCTTTCGGAATGTTCAGCTATAGACAACAGCGGCTCACAAGAAGCACGGCGGCTGTCGCTGATCTGGGGAGGGCGTTGAACGTATCGCACAGGTGCGACGGAGACTCAGGGAACGTCGGGCCTGCTTGCAGCACCAAAAACCCGAGAACCCGCCCGACGCGGGTTCTCGGAAAAATCCCCTATTGGGGCTTGCGATAGCTGTTGATGATTGCTGAGAAGTCCTTACCACCTTCCCCACGCTGACTCATCGATTGATACAACTGTTGCGCCACGGCACCGAGAATCACCGGCTGGTGCGCCTGACGAGCAGCTTCTGTGGCCAGCCCCAGATCCTTGAGCATCAGTTCCGCACCAAAACCACCGGTATAGCCACGAGACGACGGCGCCGTCTCGATAATGCCCGGCCATGGGTTGTAGGTGTCGGAACTCCAGCAACGCCCCGTTGAACTGTTGATGATCCCGGCCAGCACCTTTGTATCGATGCCCAGCGCATCGCCCAGGGCCATGGCTTCGCTGACGCCGACCATGGTGATGCCCAGCAGCAGGTTGTTGCAGATCTTGGCGATTTGCCCGGTGCCGACTTCGCCGCAATGGACGATGTTGCGGCCCATCTGCGCCAGCACCGGTTGCAGGGTGGCGAACAGTTCCGGGGTAGCGCCGACCATGAAAGTCAGTGTACCGGCCTGGGCACCGCCGGTGCCGCCCGAGACCGGCGCATCGGCCATGGCCACACCGTGTTTAGCCGCAGCAGCAGCCACATCACGCGCGGTTTGCGGGTCGATGGTGCTGCAATCCACTGCCGGTACGCCTTTGCCGATGCCGGCGAGCACGCCGTCATCACCAAGCCACACGCTACGCACATGGGCCGCCGCCGGGAGCATGGTCAGCACCAGTTCCGCGCCTTGGGCGGCATCACGCGGTGAAGCGCTGATGGTGCCGCCCAGTTCGGCCAACTCATTGAGCACCGTCTGGTTGAGGTCGAACAGGTTCAGCGCGTGGCCGGCCTTGATCAGGTTGCGCGCCATTGGCGCGCCCATGTTGCCCAGGCCGATAAATGCAATCTTCATGGTCGTCTCCTCGATCAGCGCAGGTTGATGGTGGTGTTGACGCCATCGTTGACGCTGTCGTCGTCGAACCAGCGGCTGGTGACGGTTTTGGTCTGGGTGTAGAACTGCACCACTTGCTTGCCGTACGGGCCCAGGTCACCGAGCTTCGAGCCACGGGAACCGGTGAAGCTGAAGAACGGGACCGGCACCGGAATCGGGATGTTGATACCGACCTGGCCGACATCGATTTCACTCTGAAACTTACGCGCCGCCGCCCCGCTTTGGGTAAACAGGCCGGTACCGTTGCCGAACGGATTGGCGTTGACCAGGGCGATGGCCTGATCCAGGGTGTCGACTTCCAACACCACCAACACCGGGCCGAAGATTTCCTGGGTGTAGATCTGCATATCGGTGGTCACACCGGAGAACAGGGTCGGGCCGACGAAGTTGCCTTGCTCGAAGCCCGGGACCTTGATGTCGCGGCCATCCAGCTCCAACTTGGCGCCTTCTTTCACGCCGCTTTCGATCAGGTCCAGAATGCGCGCCTTGGCCCGCTTGGAAATCACCGGACCTACGTCGGTGCCCGCTTCACTGCCAGCGTTCACCTTGAGTTTCTGCGCCAGGGCCTTGAGGTCCGGTAGCCATTGTTTGGCTGCGCCCACCAACACCACTACCGAGGTCGCCATGCAACGCTGGCCGGCTGCGCCGAAACCGGCACCGACCAAAGCGTTGAGGGTTTGTTCGCGGTTGGCATCCGGCAGCACCACGGCGTGGTTCTTGGCGCCCATCATCGACTGCACGCGCTTACCGTGTTTACCGGCCAGGTCGTAGACATGAGTGCCCACGGCGGTAGAACCGACGAAGGACACGGCCTTGATGTCTTTGTGGGTGCAGAGCGCATCTACCACGTCCTTGCCGCCATGAACCACGTTGAGTACGCCCGCTGGAACACCGGCCTCAACGGCCAGCTCCACCAGTAGCATGGTCGACAGCGGATCCTGTTCGGAAGGCTTGAGTACGAAGGTGTTGCCGCAGGCGATGGCCATCGGGAACATCCACAGGGGAATCATCGCCGGGAAGTTGAACGGGGTGATACCGGCGCACACGCCAATCGGCTGACGCAGGGTGTAGGTGTCGACACCGCCCGCGACGTTTTCAGCAAATTCGCCCATTTGCAGGGTGCCAATGGAGCACGCGTGCTCCACCACTTCCAGGCCACGGAAGATATCGCCTTCGGCATCGGCAATGGTCTTGCCTTGCTCGGCGCTGAGGACCACGGCGATGCGCTTGGAGTGCTCGCGGATCAAAGCTTGCAGCTTGAGCATGATGCGCATGCGCGCACCAATCGGCGTCAGCTTCCAGGTCTGGAAGGCGCGATGGGCAGCGTCGATGGCAGCGTTGACTTCGGATGCAGTGGCGAAAGGAACCTTGGCCAGCACTTGCTGGGTGGCCGGGTTGACGATGTCTTGCCATTCGGTGGTCTTGGACTCGACCCACTCGCCGTTGATCAGCAGCTTGACCTGTTTCACGGTGGTGTCGGCAGACGTAAGCGATGCGTTCATGCGGGTCTCCAAATCTTGTAGTTATGCAGAGAACCAAGGCGTGAATCGCCTTGAGGATGAGGCGTTCGGACTGTTTTTGGAGTATAGATGTGCAAACTTCTAATAAGAACGCACATAAAAGCCGGTCCAATATGCAAAAAAACATCACCTCCCTGGGCTCCCTGAACTGGGATGACCTGAAGTTTTTCCTCGAAGTCGCCCGCACCCGCAAGGCCAGCGTTGCAGCCAAGCGCCTGGCGGTGGACTACACCACCGTGTCGCGGCGCATCAGTTCGCTGGAAGTGTCCCTGGGTACTTTGTTGTTCGAAAAATCCCGGACCAACGGTTTCGTCCTCACCACCGAAGGCCAGCGTTTACTGGGTTATGCGGAATCCATCGAAAGCACCCTGCACATGGCGTGTGAACAGGTATCCGGCTCCGGCGTGGCGTTGTCGGGTCACGTGCGCATGGGCTGCACCGAGGGTTTCGGCAGCTTCTTTGTCACCCCGCAACTGAGCCATTTCGTCGATACCTACCCGGCGATCTCGGTGGACATCCTGCCGCTGCCCCACTTCATCAGCCTGTCCAAACGCGAAGCAGACATCGTCATCGCCCTGGAGCGGCCGGAACACGGGCCTTATGTGTGCTGCAAGCTATGTGATTACAAACTGCAGCTATATGCGACCCAGGAATACCTGGACCAACACCCACCGATCCGCCGTCCGGCAGATTTGGCCGACCATCCGTTTATCAGCTATGTCGATGACCTGGCGTTCAGCTCAGAGCTGCTGTACCTGGCCAACGTGGTTCCGGGCGCCAGTGCCAGCTTGCGCAGCACCAGCGTGATCGCCCAATACGTGGCGGCGCAGCAGGGGCGGTCGCTGGCGATCCTGCCGTGTTTTCTGGCGGCGCAGGATCCGCGGTTACTGCCGGTGCTGGGGGAGGAAATCAATATCACACGGCAGTTCTGGATGTACTGCCGGGAAGACTTGAGGAAGTTGAAGCGGATTACGCTGTTGTGGGATTACATCAGGGAGGTGACGGAGCAGAATCGGCCGTTGTTGATGGGGGAGACACGGGAGATGAGATTTGCGGATTAAGCGGTGTTGCCGGCAACCACAGACTAAATGTGGGAGCGGCGGTGCGACGATTCGACTTGCTCGCGAAAGCGGTGTATCAGTCAGCACATGTATTAACTGACCCTACGTATTCGCGAGCAAGCCCGCTCCCACACAAGCCCGCTCCCACATTGATCGCATTTCATATCAGACTCGAGGGGCGTCTGTTTAGTCAGCAATGACCACAATCGACACCCGCCGATTCTCGGTACGGCCTGCTGTCGTGGTGTTGGACGCCACCGGCTGGCTGCTGCCCAGCCCTCGTAGCTGAATGTTTTCTTCCTTCATGCCCACGCTGGTCAATACCTTGCCTACGCTTTTCGCACGGCGCAGGGACAGTTGCTGGTTATAGCTTTCCTTGCCCGAGGCATCGGAGTGGCCATCAACGCGCACGCGCTCGATACCCGCACTGACCAAGGCCTTGCCGATGCCTTCGACGATGCCGGTGCTGGGCTTATTCAGCCTCTCGATGTCACTGCCAAACAGTACTTTCCCCGATAGACCAAAGGCCCAGCCTTCGTCGGTCAGCTCGAAACCTTGCTGCTTGAGTACGACGATCTGCGCCGGAGTGAGGCCTTTGGGTGGCGCCGTCTGGCAACCGCCCAGGGCCAACAGAGCCATGAGCAAGGTGATAAATAAAAAGCGCGAAGAACTCTGGGTGTTAGAGAACAAGGGATCAACTCCTGTGCTGAATAGGGACGGTGGGGTGCTCCGGCTCTGCCGTTTGCTGACCGCCCTGGGAAAGGCGTTTGGCCTGGTACATCGCCGCATCGGCAGCGTTGAGCAAGGTGCCGGGAGTGGCACCATGATCAGGGTAGACGGCGATGCCGATACTGAGAGAGGTCAACACCTCGGTATTGCCCGGCAACGGGATCGGCGCGTCCATGCTGGCGAGGATCTTGTCGGCGATGCGCTGGGCATCTTCGATCTTGTGCAGCGGGGTCAGCAGGATCGCGAACTCGTCGCCGCCCAGGCGCGCGACCAGGTCCTCTTCACGTAGCTGCGCGCGAACGCGTTGGGCCACTGCCACCAATACTGCGTCGCCTGCAGCGTGGCCGAAGTTGTCGTTGATGTCCTTGAAGCGGTCGCTGTCGAGAAACAGTACGGCCACTTTCTCATTGAGTTTAGTTGCACTGCGCAGGGCACGAATCAAGCGGCTTTCGAAAAACGCCCGGTTGGGCAGCCCGGTCAGGCTGTCGTGGGTCGCCTGGTGGGCAAGGGTTTCGTTTTCGCTTTGCAGGTGGGTCTGCCAGCTTTCCAGCTCGTCGAGCAAGGCATTGAAGTCGTTGCCCAGGCTATCGAGCTCGGCAATTTGCGCTGGGGGTACGCGACGGTCAAAGGCCCGCTCACTGCGAGCGGCGTGAGCCACTTTGGCAAGGCTGTGCAGTGGCGCCGTAATGCCCCGCAACATGCGCCGCGCCAGGTACAGGGCGACCCAGGCGCTGAGGGCCGTGCATACCAGAATCCCCGCCAGGCCGCTGAGCAAGAAGCGCAACAAGCTACCGCCATGACCACTCAGGTGAATGCTGCCGATGGCTTTGCCCTGGTGCATGATCGTCTGGCTGATGGGCTGCTCCAGCAGGGTATGCGCCAGCCCCAATTCGACCTTGGACCACATTCCGGTTTCCGGTCGTTGCCAATGAGCCAGGAGTTTGCCGTTGGCATCAAAGACTTCGGCCTGGGCCACCTCTTCGGTCGAGGCGATCAGGGCCAAGGCTTCAGTGGCTGCAGCACTGTCGCTAAACACTACGGCAGCTTCCACCGTGTAGTTGATGGAGCGAGCGATCAGGTGCAGGTTGTGATCCGCATAGACCCGCAAGGCCAGCACACCGAGCAAGGTCAAGGAAACACTCGCCATGCTCACGGCCATCAACGCCACACTCAGGTGCCCGCGCCTCAGCACGGAGCGCAGAGTCGGTCGCACAGGTGCCTTGGCGGGACTCATGATTCCGGTGCTCGACGGCGGGACAGTTGCAACACGCTGGGATGAATACGCACGCCGCTGCGGGCGACGGAGTCGAGATTGACCTCGAACGACACTTGCTCATCACCGACGCGCAGGCAAAACAGGCTGCCCACCGTGCATTGGCCTCCGCCTTCGCTGATGCTCAGCACCGGACGACCGGTCAACGAGGTGAACAGACGGCTGCGTTCATCGCTGGTCAACTGACCGATGTACACCGCGTCGCAGGCGTTGGCGATGTCGGGATGGCCGGCCAGCAGGCGCTGGACTAACACCGGACGACCGGTGGCCTGGGTCGCGCCTTTGATCAGGTCATCGGTGTATTGAGTCGGTCCGACAATGCACAGCCGTAACTGCGCAGGCTCCACCGGCCAGCGGGCATAACTGAGAATCCCGAGCACCACTTGCGTCACCGCTTGGGCCCTTTGGTCGGCCATGCTGGCGGGGGCAGGCGTTTGCGCCAACGTGACCGGCGTAAATACCCACAGAACCGCCAACAGCAGCATTCGTCTCCAGCTCAAACGACGCTCTGTGGGCGAAACAGCCACGTTCATGCAGCGATTCTCTTTGATCTTCTCAGGATGATGCCGCAACGATAGCACAACGGCAGGATATCCCACGGGGCAATGCCTCGGAGGATTCCCCCATTTTCTCAGAAAAATCATACGCCTGAAGTACAATTAAACAGTGACTCATCAGTCAGTTTTTGTGCAATTCAAGTGCCCAGCTCCAACATCAGCCCGCTCAACCGTTTCACCTTGCGTCGCACCGCTTCTTCGAAGACTCCACCACGGGGTTCGATCAGGCTGAACCAATCTTTGGCGCGAGTTATGCCGGTATAAATCAGCTCCTTGGTCAGTACCGGATTCAACGCATCCGGCAGGATCAACGCGGTGTGGGCGAACTCGGAACCCTGGGATTTATGCACGGTCATGGCGTAGACGGTTTCCACATCATTGAGCCGGCTGGGCAACACAAAGCGCACGCCGCCCTGGCCATCGTTGCGTGGAAAAGCCACGCGCAAGACTTGCGGCCCGCCGTCGCTTTCAGGCAGTTTCAAGGCGATGCCAATATCGCCGTTCATCAAGCCCAGGCCGTAGTCGTTGCGGGTCATCAACACCGGACGCCCTTCGTACCATTGCTGATCATTGTCGATCAGCCGGGCTTTGAGTAAGGCGGCGGTGATGCGCTGGTTCAGGCCTTCGACACCCCAAGGACCCTTGCGCACCGCACACAGCAACTGGAAAGCATCGAAGGCTTGCAACAGTTGGCGAGCCCAGTCGGTCCAGCGTGGATCTTCTCGCGGCGTATCCGGGCTCGGGCGTGAAGTGCGCAGCAGGTTCAAGTAATAGCGATAACCGTGAGCACCGTTACCCTGCCCGTCCAGTACCAGGCGTTCCAGAGCATGGTCGTGTTCGCCCTTGAGGCTGACGCAAAACAAGTCCGCGTGGCTGCGAGCGGCCAGCAGTTTGCGGGCCTCTTCGGCGTTCTGCTGGTTGACCCAGCGCGCCAGTTGGCCGATGCCGCTGCCTTCGCCGAATCGCCTGGAGTAGCGCAGCATCACCACTTGTTGGGCTAATGGATGCGTACCGTCGAGGTCTTCCTGCAGACCACTGGCACTGAGGTCTTCACCACTGACCGCTTGCAGCCATTGGCGGGTTTGCGGGCTGTACCAGCCGGCTTCGGCGTCGCGGCATAAATCACCGAGGACGGCGCCTGCCTCAACGGAGGCAAGTTGGTCTTTGTCACCGAGCAGCACCAGACGGGCATGGGGCGGCAAGGCGTCCAGCAGATTGGCCATCATTTCCAGGTCGATCATCGAGGCTTCGTCGACCACCAATACATCCAGGGGCAATGGATTGCCCAGGTGATGGCGAAAGTGACGGGTGCCGGGCCGACTGCCCAGCAAACGGTGAACAGTGGTGACCTGAGTAGGGATTTTTTCCCGCACCGCGTCAGGCACCTTCAACGACAGTACCTGCTGGCTGATGGACTCGGTCAAGCGAGCAGCCGCCTTGCCGGTGGGTGCCGCCAGACGAATGCGCAACGCGCTGCCATTCTCCACCGCCGGCGCTTGCAACAGTGCGAGCAGCCGCACCACAGTGGTGGTCTTGCCGGTACCTGGGCCGCCGGTGACGATACTGAATGCACCCCGGGTGGCCAGGGCGCAGGCGAGCTTTTGCCAGTCGACGACCGCACCTGGCGTGGCCTGGTCAAACAAGCCGTTCAAGCGTTGGGGCAAGTCGGTGGCGATGCTTTCCGAAGTGGCAAGACGCAGGCGCAACGCCGTATCGATACGCCGCTCGTAGGTCCAATAGCGACGCAAATACAGGCGTTTTCCCGATAGCACCAAAGGCCGGCTGTGTGCCGACTCACTGCCATCAACCGCCAGCGCCACCAAGTGGCTGGCAGCCAAGGCATGGCACCAATGGGCGCCGTCCAGACCGTCGAGCAATTGCGACGGCAGTAGCATGACGCCGGTTTGCACGTCGCCTTCTGGCGGCAGAGACAGAGCAAAGTCCGGTGCCTTGAGGGTTTCGAACAGGTCCAGGCAAACATGGCCGTGACCCAGTTGGTGACTGGTCAGCGCCGCCGCCAGCAACACCAGCGGATCAGCCTGTGGATCGAGTTCATGGAGGAAGCCGACAAAGGCTTTATCCAGCGCACGCAGCCAGCCACGCTCGACCCAACGCTCGAGCAGTTGCAGCAGATCGGCAGCGCGACTAAGGGGCGTCAGTTCCTCCAGCGGTAGCATCGACAGGCTCATAGCAGGACTCCTTGTTCCCAGGCTGGCTCGGCTTTGGGCGGTAGCGGTTTACCTTGGAACAATAGATCCAGACCTTCAATCAGCTCTCGGGGTGGTCGAGTGAAATAAGCGCCCTGGCTCGTTGAATGGGTGCCGCGCAGGAACAGATAAAGCGCGCCGCCGATGTGACGGTCGTAATCGTAGTCGGCCAGCCGCGCCTTGAGCTGACGATGCAGGGCCAGCAGGTAAAGGACGTATTGCAGGTCGTAACGATGATCGAGGATCGACAGTTCCATGGCCTGCATGGTGTAGGCCGAATCGTCGGGGCCGAGCCAGTTGGACTTGTAGTCGGCCACGTAGTAGCGGCCGTCATGTTCGAAAGTCAGGTCGATAAAACCCTTGAACATGCCATTGAGCAATACCGGTTCGGCGGCCACTCGGGAAACACCATTGTGGGTGTGTTGGCACACCCACTTATCAAGCGCGAGGACATCGACTTTGTGGCTGGCGAACCAGAACTCCATCTCGACCTGGTAGTGCCGCAAGCCGCTCAGACTCACCGGCGGCTGGCCATTGCCTAACCGTAACGGCGCTTGCAGCAGGTAGCCGAGCCAGCCGCTCAGGGTATCGATCCAGCCTTCCCAGCCGCGCCGATTGCAGCGGCGGGCGACGGCGTCTTTGAGGGCCTCGGGTGTGACGTTGAAGCCTTCGCCGCCGGCCCATTCCAGCAGGCCATGGAGGAACGTCCCGGGGTTGGGCCCACGTGGGAAACGATGAATGTCACCACCAGACGCTGCCACTTCGCGCGGGGCATCCGGATCGAGGCGTTCGTCGTCGAACAGCTTTTGGGCTTGTGGACTTTCCGGCGCTTCCAGGCTGGCGGCGCTCATGCTTTCACCGATCCGCAGGGCGCTGTAGGAGGCAATCCACCAGTTTTCTGCAGCCTTGCGTTTGGGCAACAAGGGCGCGAGCAAGGTGGCTTCGTTGCGCGGTGGGTGGAACACGATAGCTTCGGCTTCAGGCATTTCAGCGTAGTGAATGGCGGGGCTGCCTTCCTGCAAATCGAGAAACCAGCGGGCGAGGCCGGCAGACTCGCCTAAGGAAGCGCCGCCACCGAGCAGATAACCCAAGGCCGACAAGTGCAACACCGAACTGTTGTTATTGCCGCGTTTGAGGTCGGCGACACCGAGCCAGCAGGCATGTTTTGCCCGGGTCAGCGCGACGTAGAACAAACGCAGATCTTCGGCCAGACGTTCATCGTCGGCTTGGGCTATCAAATCGACGGTTGGCCTGAGGCTGACTTGGGATTTGCCGTTTTCATCGTGGTAGTGCAATGGCAAACGGCTGCCGTCCACGGGTTTCGCCGAACAGATGAATGGCAGAAACACGAGGTCGTACTCCAGGCCCTTGGACTTGTGAATGGTCACCACTTTGACCAGTTGCTCATCGCTTTCCAGACGCAGGATTTGCTCTTCGCCCGCCTGGCCCGAGAGCGCCAGGTGTTCGGCCAAGTGGCGGATCAGTGCTTGTTCGCCATCCAGTTCCGCCGCCGCTTGCTGCAGCAATTCAGAGAGGTGCAACAGGTTGGTCAACACCCGCTCGCCGTCGCCCCGAGCCATCAGGGTTTGCGGCAATTTGAAGTCATGGAGCAGGCGCCGCAACATCGGCAGCACGCCTTGGGTACGCCATATGGCGCGGTAATCGCGGAATTGCATCACGCGCTTTTCCCACGCCAATTCGTCCTGGTTCAGACGCTCCAGCTCAGGCAGTGACAGGTTCAGGGTGACGCAGGCCAGGGCGGCACGCAGGGGGCGCTCGACGTCCGGCTCGGCGCAGGCTTTGAGCCAGGCCAGCAGGTCGTGGGCTTCCTGCGCGGCGAACACCGAATCCTTGTCGGACAGGTAAACGCTACGCACACCACGGGCGGCCAGCTCACCGCGCACAGCCTGGGCTTCCTTACCGTCGCGTACGAGGATAGCGATGTTCGACGGCAGTACGCCGTTGAAGGTGTCGTCTTTGACAAATCCTGCGGTGCCCTGCTGACCGCCATTGAGCAACGCCACGATCTGGCTCGCGCAAGCAGCTGCCAGTTGTTGGCGGTAGAGCACGCCAGAGATGGGTTGGTCGGTGGGCAGGTGCCAAATGTTCAGGGCCGGCAATGTCTCGCCGTTGACCTGCAACCTTTCCTTGCGGCCTTGGGAAAGCACTGGCAGAAACGGTACCGGATTCTTACCGTCGGGCTCACGGAACAGGAACGCACCGCGGCCTTTTTCAGCGCGCTGGAACACATGGTTTACCGCCTCCACCATTGCATGGCTGGAGCGGAAGTTGGTGCCCAGCGTATGCAGTCGACCACTGGTGGCCTGACGGGCGCGCAGGTAGGTATAGATGTCGGCGCCGCGAAAGGCGTAGATCGCTTGTTTCGGGTCACCGATCAGGAACAGGCCACTTTCAGGGTTGTTGTCTTCGATGCGGTAGATGCTCTCGAAGATGCGGTACTGCACCGGATCGGTGTCCTGGAATTCGTCGATCAACGCCACCGGGAATTGCTCGCGGATCACACTGGCCAGGCGCTCGCCACCGTTGGCCTGCAGCGCAGCGTCGAGGCGAATGAGCATGTCGTCGAAGCCCATTTCAGCGCGCCGGCGTTTTTCTTCTTCGAAGCGTTTTGCGACCCAACCCGCCGCGTGTTGCAACACGGCGGCATCGGGGGTTGGCAAAGCGTCGAGGCTGGCTTTCAGGCCCGCCATGGCGTCGAGGCCTGGATGGTGCGGCGGGTCACCCTTCCAGGCCTCGGCCATGCCGTCGGGCGTCAAGCGAGAAAAGCCGGTACCAATGTCCAGTTGTTCCACGGACTCGTCGCCAGCCCAGGCGCTGATTTTTTCAAACCAGGGTTCGAAGTAACGGGCCTGCATCTTGCGACCATCGACGGCTTTGGCGGCGACGGCTTGCAGGCAGATTTCCCGCAACTCGATGGCCCATTGTTGCCAGGGAGACTTGAGGGCGACCAAGGCTTCGCGACGCTCTTGCAGGCAAGCGCTGATTAGTTCGGCGGGTTCACGCGGCTCGTCTGTGGGCCGCTCGCTACCGAACAGTGCTCGCACTCTCGGCATCAGGGCGGCGGGACCTCCCCAGTTATTGCGTACCCAGTTCAGCGGGTCGCCGTGCATCGGGTAGCAGAACAGGCGCCAGTAGTCGCGCAGCACTTCGCCCAGCAAGTCACTGTGGTCAGTTTCCAGGGTCTGGGTGAACAGGCTGCCACTGTCGAAGGCGTGCTCGCGCAACATGCGCTGGCACCAACTGTGGATGGTCGAGACCGCGGCTTCGTCCATCCATTGAGCGGCGATGTCCAAGCGATTGGCGCAGCCGGGCCATTGTTCAACGTGGTACTGGTCGCGAAGTTCAGCAATCAGTGCATCAGGGGCTTCGGTCTCTTCGCGAAAGAAGCGAGCAGCCTCGGCCAGACGAGTGCGAATGCGTTCGCGCAGCTCTTTGGTGGCCGCATCGGTGAACGTCACGACGAGGATTTGTGGCGGCAGCAGTTCGCGGCCAAAGCCCGACTCTTCGCCGCCATGACCCAACACCAGGCGCAGATACAGCGCCGAAATGGTGAAGGTCTTGCCGGTACCGGCACTGGCTTCGATCAGTTGGCTGCCATGCAGCGGGAACGCCAGGGCCAGAGGTTTTATGCTACTCATCAACCGGCCTCCTCGCTGCTCAGGGATCGCCATGGCGCAGTGATCAATGGTCGGTACAGCGTTTCGCACCAGCCTTCGAAATCTTCACTGGCCACCAAGGCGGCGAAATCGGGAAATTGCCGGGTGAGTGCCGGGCTTTCGCGGCGCTCGCCGTCAGTGGTTTGGCCGTCGCCCTCGTAGGCTTTGCTGGCGGCGACTTGCGCTTTGACCGGGTCGGATTGGCCAAGCCAGGCGAAGGCGGTTTTGACGGCCACGGGCAGCGGCTCACTCATGCCGGCTTGCCAGGCGAGCAGCAAATTGCCGAGCGTTTCTTGTGCCGTGTGTTGTTCCAGTGGGGCCAACAGGAGGGTGTCATCGCTGGCCACCAGACCGGTGCTCAATGGCAGTCCACAGGCGCAGGCCACCACGTGATTGACCCACGGGCGAACCAGGCGATGCCACTTGCGGGTCTTGATCGAACCGATGCTGTTAGGGATGGTGGTGACGCTGAGCAAACCACCGTCGCTGCGCCTGTGTAGGCCGCTTATCCAACCTTCAAGTTGAATACCTTGATGCTCAAAGCTGACAGGCTCGGCACTGGTATGCGGCGTAGGCCAGAGGGCCAACAGTTGTTGGTAGCGTTGCAGCAAGTCGGGCAAAGGCTCGATTAGCTCGTTACGCAGACACTCACCAAAACCAACCATCGGTAGTAGGCCGCTGCCTTGGAGGCGCAGGGCTTGGGCATTCAGGGCTTCGTCAAGGTTATCGGGCTGGGTCAGCGCGGCAGCGAGCAAACTGTCGCTCAAGCTGTAGCGTTGCAGGGCATCAAGGACAAAAGGTTCTTCGTCCGCCAGGGGCACTTCGGCGGCTTCGAAGAAGACCTTGAGGCGCTGGCTGAAAAAATGTCGGACAGGGTTACGCAGGAAATCCTGCAACTGGCCGAGACCCAGAGGTTCTTCTTGAACGTAGGAAGCCAGGCTTTCGATGTCACTCATGTCGTTTGGGGTTTGATGGAGCAATTGCCATTCGCGGGCGTAGCTAAACAGCGGATCGCCTTCATGAAAGTAGCGGGCGCTGAAGGGCTGGAGTGGGTGTTCTTGAGTCATGGCCTCCAGCAGGGGTTCGTCATCGCTGGTGTGCCAGCCGCTGACGAGGTGGTCGCGCAATTGACCAATCAGCACCGAGGCTGGACGATCGCTGTTATCACGAATGCTGCGGCCAACCCAACTGATATAGAGCTGGTCTCGGGCGGAGAGCAACGCTTCGAGTAACAGATAGCGGTCGTCTTCGCGACGTGAACGGTCGCCGGGGCGGTAGTCGCTGCCCATCAGGTCGAAGTCCAGCGGAGGTTGGGCACGGGGGTAATCACCGTCGTTCATACCCAGCAGGCAGACCAGCTTGAACGGGATGGCGCGCATCGGCATCAGCGTACAGAAATTGACGGCTCCGGCGAGGAAGCGTTGAGACAGGCGGCCTTGGTCAAGGCCAGCCAGCCAGGCTTCGCGGACGACGGTTAGCGGTAACTCGTCCTGCAAGCCGACAGACTCGCAGGTTTCCAGCCAGGTTTCTCGCAGTTGCTCAAGCTGGCCCAGCAGGTAGTCGTCGTGCTCATTGCTCGGCAGGAAAAACTGTTGCATGAGGCGCTGCAAACGCTGGCCCCATTCTCGTGGTGCGACCGGCGTTAACAATGTTTGGTGGGCGTTGTGCAAAGCGTCAAGCAGTGCAACCAGTGGGCCGATCAACGCAGCGTCGAGGCCACCGATTTCGTCGTAAGGCTCGATGCCGTCACACGCTACGCCTGTGCCCACGGCGTAGCCCAGAAGCATACGACGCAGGCCAAAACGCCAGCTGTTTTGTTCCAGTTCACTCGGCAAGCCGAGGCCCGCGCGCTGCTCGGCGTTAAGACCCCAACGGATACCGGCTCCTTCGATCCAGCGGTGCAGAGTCGGTAGGTCGCGCTCCTTGATGGCGAAGCGCTCACGCAGAGCCTGGACATCCAGCAGGTCGAGGATTTCGCTGACCGGGAAGCGGCTGTCGGGAAGCTTGAGCAAGTGCTCGACGGCAATCAGTAGCGGGTCGCGGCCTCGTTGGCCCTGGTCGGTGAGAGTGAAAGGGATGAAGCGTGGGTCTTGTCGATCCAGCTGGCCGAACACGGCGCGGATGTGCGGGGCGTAACTGTCGACGTCGGGGACCATGACGATGATGTCCCTTGGGCGCAGTTCAGGGTTTTCGCTAAAGCGCTGGAGCAATTGGTCGTGCAGAATTTCCACTTCTCGCTGGGCGCTGTGGGCAATGTGGAAGCGGATTGACGTGTCTTGCTCCAGGTCGACTGCGGGCCACAAGTTACGAGTTTCATTGAGTGGCCGTAATTCTAGGATGTCGTCCTGCAGTTGGTTCAGCAATGTAGTAGGTTCGCTTTCGCTGAACAAATCGATCCGCCCATCACGGAATGCCGAACGGTAGCTGTTGGGGTCGTCGTAGCTGTCCAGCAAGTTGATGTAGTCACGACCCTGTTTGCCCCAGGCTGCGAGTAACGGATGTGCGTGCTGGTGCAGAGTCTGCGGGTCGATGGTGACGGGCATTCCAGACTTGCGGGCCTGGCGTTTGTATTCGTTTCTCAGTAGGTCTTTATCCGCAACGATGTCGGACCAATGATGCCGGCAAGGATTGTGGACGCAAAGCAGTACCTGGCTGAAACGAGCAAGACCGGCGAGTGCTTCCAAGGCCTGGGCTGGCAGGGAGGAGATACCGAAAACAATCACTCGGGAAGGCAGGCCCGGAGGCGCCTTATCAAGGCTGTTAATGCGCTCGATGAAACGTTGATGAACGCCGGCGCGACTTTGGGCCATGCCCTCTTCCCCTACGTCCATCAGCAACGCACGCCATAGTTCTGCTTGCCAGCAGTTGGCGGGACTCAGAGACTTGGATTCGCCTCGGCCATTACGCAGTTGATGGCGACCTGCAGCCCAGTCCTCCAGCCAATCCGCGCGGTAGACCTGGTATTGGTCGAACAGATCAGCCAGGCGCTCTGCCAGTTGATAGCGTTTACGCAGGTCGGTGTCGTGGGTCAGAAAGCGTTGCAGCGGCTCGAAGTGCGGCTGATCGATCAGCTCGGGGAGCAGGCGCATGAGACGCCAGGTCAGCGGGGCTTTATCCAGCAGGGATTTGGCAGGAATTTCATCCCGCCCCAAGACCATGCGATAGAGCTGCCACATGAAGCTACCGGGGAGTTGCACATCGATAGCGGCCGCGATGCCGCAGCCGCCCATATCATCATCTTCTGGATCTTCGGCGAGCGCGAGCTTGAGCCATTGAGCAATGCCGTTGCTTTGCACCAGCGCGATTTCGTTCTCCAGAGGCGCCAGGGGATAACGACGCATCCAACTGACCACCAGGCTGCGCAGTTCATCCAGGCGATTGCCATGAACCACCATGAATCCAGCGCTGAGGGACGTCGCATCCGGCATAACGGCTTCCTTGGGAAAAGCAAAATCGAGGGAGGGACTTTAGCATTGAAGACGACAGGTAGGCTCCAGGGATACTTTCCGATCGCGCAAAACAAAACCCCATCTGCTTTCGCAAATGGGGTTTCGGAATTTAATCTTGACGATGACCTACTCTCACATGGGGAAACCCCACACTACCATCGGCGATGCATCGTTTCACTACTGAGTTCGGGATGGGATCAGGTGGTTCCAATGCTCTATGGTCGTCAAGAAATTCGGGTACTGAGTCGTGGCCTGTTGGCCTCGCTTCAGCAAATTGGGTATGTAATAGATTTGTGTGTTGTGCAAACTTTCGGTTTGTATCGTCTTCACACACCGCAATCTGGCCTTTCGACGCAAATTGCTTGGGTGTTATATGGTCAAGCCTCACGGGCAATTAGTATTGGTTAGCTCAACGCCTCACAGCGCTTACACACCCAACCTATCAACGTCGTAGTCTTCGACGGCCCTTCAGGGGACTCAAGGTCCCAGTGAGATCTCATCTTGAGGCTAGTTTCCCGCTTAGATGCTTTCAGCGGTTATCTATTCCGAACATAGCTACCCGGCAATGCCACTGGCGTGACAACCGGAACACCAGAGGTTCGTCCACTCCGGTCCTCTCGTACTAGGAGCAGCCCCTCTCAAATCTCAAACGTCCACGGCAGATAGGGACCGAACTGTCTCACGACGTTCTAAACCCAGCTCGCGTACCACTTTAAATGGCGAACAGCCATACCCTTGGGACCGGCTTCAGCCCCAGGATGTGATGAGCCGACATCGAGGTGCCAAACACCGCCGTCGATATGAACTCTTGGGCGGTATCAGCCTGTTATCCCCGGAGTA